>JAYPYM010000102.1:1555-14743 GCA_038135915.1 Gammaproteobacteria bacterium | reverse complement strand
TGTGAGTATATTAGCCGTGATGATGTCATGTCTTCTATCCGAAACCAACTTGGACTCAATATTGAACCCGAGCATGTCAAAGACCTACGGGCCAAAGGCGCAGCTCAGCTCATGTTAAGCGTTCGTAATACGTTCGAAGACAGTCTCAGTGATGCCATGTTATTTACCTGGCATCGTATGCTTCTGGAAAACGATCAGCGAATTACCATTGGCGCATGGCGTACACACGAAGATGCCATGCAAGTAGTCTCCGGCATTACTCACAAACCAACCATTCATTTTGAAGCGCCTCCCTCAAAAAAAGTACCTCATGAAATGGGACAGTATATTGCCTGGTTTAATGACAGTGCCAAAGATATCAAATCACCTCTGGTCAGATCCGCTGTGGCACACCTGTATTTTGAAAGCATTCATCCTTTTGAAGATGGCAATGGACGTATAGGTCGTGCGCTTTCAGAAAAAGTGTTATCACAAGGGCTAGGCCGCCCAGTGTTGCTTTCTCTTTCCAAGACCATAGAGAACAATAAAAAGGCTTATTACAACGCGCTTGAATCAGCTCAAAAATCCAATGAGATCACTACATGGATTACATACTTCGTCCATATGGCGCTGGATGCGCAAAAAGATGCAGAAACGCTGATCGACTTCACGTTCAAGAAAACACGATTTTATGACCTTCATCGCGATCAGCTCGATACTCATCAACTGAAGGTGATTAACCGTATGCTGGAAGAAGGGCCAAAAGGCTTTGAAGGTGGTATGAGCGCCAAAAAATACAGTGCTATTACTGGTGTTTCCAAAGCCACTGCCACTCGGCACTTGCAGTATTTAAAAGAAGTAGGTGCTCTCAAGCAAGAGGGCACTGGTCGTGCTACACGCTACCATTTGGATTTAGGTCTGTAAACATGCTTTAGCAATTCTAGCTTAGCCATAAGCTCTAAGGCGTTGGCTATGCTTCCAAAATACTTAATCAAATATGAATAGATATAGCCAGATTTGGCTGAATAAAGATGGTGCCGAAGGCCGGACTTGAACCGGCACGACCTAGGGCCACTACCCCCTCAAGATAGCGTGTCTACCAATTCCACCACTTCGGCATTAAGAACAGGGGTGTACAAAAAATCATCATTCATAAATACTGTATACCCCAAACTAACTACTCACCCGCTGACTCTTTAGCTTGCGCTTCCACGCTCGCTTTCACTTCTTCAGCTGTTTCAGCAGGCGGAGCTTCCAAATCACCTTCCGGTAAAACAGCAGTCTTAACTTTCGTCTCAACATCTGATGCAGCCTTATCTTGGCTTGTTGGTTCCACCGCAGGTAACTCAGCTTCTGTCGAAAGCTCCGAATCTGGTAACCCCATACTAGGCAAGTCTGTACTACTGTCTGGTAGTGAAATCTCAAAGCCGCCTTCTGACTGCTGCTTGGCATAATAAGCTAGGCCGAGACTGGTCGCAAAAAATACAGCAGTCAATACTGCAGTAGAATGAGTTAAAAAGTTACCAGAACCTGCACTACCAAAAAAAGTCTGAGAGGCTCCTCCACCAAATGAGGCACCTGCATCTGCACCCTTCCCTTGTTGCAATAAAATCAATGCCACTATAGCAATAGCAGAGATAACCTGAACAACCATAAGAGCTGTGTAAATCATAAGCTAATTATCTTCCTGACTACTATTCTAATCACGTAAACTGAACATATGTCCAAATCCACTTCCAATAACACCCTGGTCACTGGCTTATTGAAAAATAAAGTCGAACCCTAAAATTATCTCAAGCCCTTTAAAACAGGGTAATACGGCTAAATATGTGGGACGCCATATTCAGCATAGAGGTTATCATCTCAGGCCACCTCGGATTTCGCTTTTACAAGCGCGCTAACGATATCCAAAAACGGAGCAACTTTCAACGACGCGCCGCCAATTAAGCCGCCTTTTACGGCATTTTCTGCAAATAGCTGCTCCGCATTATCAGGCTTTACACTCCCTCCATATAAAATTGGCACGCGAGACGACTTTTCTTGGCCCAACTTTTCAGCCAGGAAAGCTCTTATTCTGACGTGCATAGCTTGCGCCTGCTTCGGTGTCGCATTTCTACCCGTACCAATAGCCCAAACAGGCTCATAAGCAATTGAGAATAGCCCGTCTCCAAAACCCGTGCCACCTTCTATTGCAGAAAGTTGACGAGATATCACTGCCCAATCATTTCCCGACTCTCGCTCTTCTAGTGTTTCCCCAACACAATAGATGGGCGACAATCCGACTGCTAAAGCCTGCTGAAATTTATCTGCGCACACTTCATCAGTCTCACCCATGAGTTGGCGTCGCTCAGAGTGCCCAATGATGACCGATTCACAGCCAATATCTTTTAACATGGCTGCAGAAAACTCACCTGTGTAGGCGCCATCCTCACCAAACTTAGACACATCTTGCACACCTAAGCGCAGATTAGCTGTCAGGTTAAGCGAATCAATCAAGGATCTTGCATATTCAATATAAACAGCCGGCAAACATAAGATAAGCCCAACCTTATCAAGAGAACCTCTTTGCTGGTGAAAGATATCGGCCTGTGAGAACGCCTCTAACCAAGTCTTCAACATGTCTTTTCTGCCATGCATTTTCCAATTTGCGGCAACTAAGAATGGTTTCATATTTATCTGGCCTTTTAATGACATTCATTCAATATATATAATCCAAGCTTTTTAGCGGAAATATATTATAGTTCTCTAGTCTTAACAATTAATTATTAACTGCAGCAATTATAGCCGTTAAGTATGATTATCATAGCAATACACTGTAGGCCAATACCACTGAAACTATGTCCAGATCAGCACCTCTGAAAAACTACCTTTTAGAAAACAGGGTTTTCTCTAACCGAATATTGGTCGCTGGCATCTGTTTGGTCCTGCTATTTGGCGTACTCATTGCTCGGATGTATTACCTACAAATTATCGGCTATAACGTTTATACCACACAATCTGAGAAAAACCGCATAAAGATAGAGCCTATTCCACCCACGCGCGGCCTTATCTATGATGCAAACGGCGTACTATTGGCACAGAACAAGCCTAGCCATAGCGTTGCACTGATCAAAGAAAAAGTCGAAACACTCAGCGAGAGCTTAGCAAAAATAAAATCTCATATTGAAATTAATGAAAGGGATTTGGTGAGATTCCATAAGCAATACAACCGGCGTAAGCGCCCCTTTGAACCAGTACCACTCAAGTTTAACTTAACCGAAGCAGAAATTGCTCGTCTTTCAGTCAATCAACACAAAATTCCAGGCATGGTCATATCTGCGTCTCTTATCCGCCATTACCCTGAAGGCGAAGCGCTTGCACATACCTTAGGCTATGTTGGCAGGATCAACGAAAGGGACGAAACAAAAATCGATCCAACGGCATACGCAGGTACCAGTCATATCGGTAAAAATGGTCTTGAAGCCTTCTACGAGCAACAGCTACACGGAAAAGTTGGACATCAAAGAGTGGAAGTAAACGCTCGAGGTAGAATCATCAAAGTACTTGATCAAGAAAAGCCCCAACCAGGCAGCGACCTGCATCTATACCTAGATTTAAACACTCAAAAAATGGCCATCCAGTCATTAGGCGAATACAAGGGTGCAGTAGTTGCTATAGATCCAAACACAGGCGGCATCATTGCTCTAGTCAGCCAACCAGCATTTGACCCCAATCTATTCGTAGAGGGCATTGACGGAAAATCTTATGCTGCACTCAATACAGATACCCGAAGACCACTTTACAACCGGGCATTAAAAGGCCAATACCCACCCGGATCTACGATTAAACCGATAGTTGGGCTGGCGGCATTGGAAACCAATGCCGCCACATGGGAGGATGAAATATCAGACCCAGGCTTTTTCAGGCTAGACAATAACCCTCACAAATACAGAGACTGGAAGAAACAGGGACATGGTAAAGTAGACATGAAAAAAGCAATCGTTGAATCCTGCGATACTTATTTCTATAAAATTAGTCACGCCATGGGTATAGATACACTGTCCAGCCAACTGATGCCATTCAACCTAGGAAGCAGGACAAAAATCGACCTACCTGGGGAAAAACCCGGCTTGCTACCTACTCGAGAGTGGAAAAGAAGGCGCCACAACCTACCCTGGTACCCTGGAGAAACCCTCATTGCAGGCATAGGCCAGGGGTTTATGCTAGCCACCCCTCTTCAATTGGCGCTAAGTACCGCCATTTTGGCAAATAAGGGTAAGCAAATTACACCAAGGCTGGTTAAAAGCATTGCTACTGCCGGCCTAAAAGAACCTCCGTTCAAAGCACCAACAAACCAAACCACTGTGCAGGTCAACAACGAAACACACTGGGAGAACATTATTTCGGCGATGGAGGCAGTAGTGCACAGCCCAAATGGCACTGCGAGAAAGATTAGCGAAGGCATCAACTATCGCATCGCAGGTAAAACGGGCACCGCACAAGTGATCGGTATCGCTCAAGATGAAGAATACGATGAAGACAAGATCGCGGAGATACATCGTGATCACGCGTTATTTGTTGCGTTTGCGCCAATTGAAAAACCAATGATCGCTATTTCTGTTATCGTTGAAAATGGTGGTGGTGGTGGCTCTACTGCCGCACCCATTGCCAGAAAAGTGATGGATGAATACCTAAAGCCTCGTTTACCAAACAAAGGCTAACCGATATAACCAGTGATTAGCAGAATAGTTATTCACTCAACACATATTTACTCACAACGTATAGAGGGTTAAACATTTTATATAATCAGGATTTTCTGAGGCAGCTTCCGCAGAACACACATAAAGCCTACCGCAGAACCTCAATATGGGTAAAGCTTCACATTGACGGTCCACTACTACTGGGGCTAATCACTTTAATCATATTTGGGCTTGTGGTGCTTTACAGTGCCAGCGGTGAAGACATGCATATGGTAAAGCGCCAACTTTTTCGATTTGCTACCGGGTTAGTTGCTATGATCGCCGTTGCACAAATACCGGCAGAATCTTATCAACGATGGTCCACCAGCATCTATATTTTAGGTACTATTCTACTCATCCTAGTGATCCTGCTTGGCATTCAAGCAAAAGGAGCGCAAAGGTGGCTGCAGATACCCGGGCTGTTTAGGTTTCAGCCCAGTGAACTCATGAAGTTGGCCGTACCACTGTTCATGGCAAGATATTTCGCGAAGCGTATGCTTCCACCAAGTTGGGCCGCATCGATTACCGGCTTGCTCATCACAGCAATCCCAGTCGCTCTGATTGCGATTCAACCGGATTTAGGCACTGCAATCCTCATCGGTACTTCGGGCATGATTGTACTCTTCCTGGCTGGTATCTCTTGGAAATGGGTATCTGCAGGCATCCTGATGTGCTTTCCAGCAGCCGGTATTCTTTGGATGTTTATGCACGACTACCAAAAAACTAGGGTCTTAACCCTATTAGACCCACAAAGTGACCCATTAGGCGCTGGCTGGAACATCATCCAATCTAAAACCGCCATTGGCTCAGGCGGATTAAAGGGCAAAGGCTGGTTAAACGGAACCCAGTCCCACCTAGACTTTTTACCAGAAAGCTCAACCGATTTTATTATTGCAGTTCTCTGTGAAGAGTTTGGCTTTCTCGGCTTCCTAAGTCTATTATCTCTCTACGCATTTATCCTGATTCGAGGCCTTTATATCAGCCTCTGTGCACAAACAACATTCAATAGACTGTTATCAGGTGCAATTATTTTAACCTTTTTTATTTACCTGCTAGTGAACATTGGTATGGTATCGGGATTACTACCAGTTGTTGGGGTGCCTCTACCCCTCGTGAGCTACGGCGGAACATCCATTGTCACCCTGATGGTAGGATTTGGTATACTCATGTCTATTCATACGCATCGAAAACTACTTGCAAGTTAGATCAATATGAAATACTAATTGGTTCTAACCCTGAAAAACTGCATTTTGTCCACTTATTAACCAAGGGATACCAAGCATGAACAAACCCATTAATCCGATTGCATATTTGAGCACAGCACCTATCAATACATTCAAGCAAGTGCCTATTGCAGTGATGATTTGCTTGGTTATCCTGTCATTTTTCCTATCAACAAACAGCCTGGCTGGTGACTATTTACAACACCCAAGCTTCCTAAAACTTCTGGACGATATGGAAAAAGTTCAAACCAAAGATAACACCCTGCCTTACAAACGGCTCGAGCTGATCAATACTTTTTCTGAGGTCAAACAACAAAAAAGTATTCTGGAAGCCATTGCAAGACCTGCTGAGAAAACCAAAACCTGGGCCGAATATAGACCGATTTTTATCAATGATAAACAAATCAAAAGCGGCATTGCCTTCTGGAAAGCACACAAAGAAACTTTTGATCAAGCGGTGACAGCCTACCAAGTACCTGCAGAAATCATATTGGCGATTATCGGTGTAGAAACACGATACGGCCAATACAAAGGCAAACATTCAGTTCTTTCTTCACTAGCCACACTGGCATTCGACTATCCACCCAGGAGCAAGTTTTTTTACCAAGAGCTGATTGAATTCCTCACACTCACCAAAGAAATCGGTTTAGACCCAAAAACAGTTAAGGGCTCATATGCAGGCGCCATGGGCTTCCCTCAATTTATTTCTAGCAGTTACAGAAACTATGCCATTGACTTTGATAAAGACGGTAAAGCAGACCTCATTAATAACCCCAAAGATGCAATCGGCAGTGTAGCCAATTATTTTGTAAAGCACGGCTGGAAACCAGGTAAACCCACCGTAATCCGGGCTAGAAAAGCACCACAGGATAACCCGAAAGATCTGGAGGGATGGGTTAACGCTTCTTTAAAGCCAAAGGTTCTTCTCAGTGAAGCTGCAAAATATGGCATTATTACCGACCTCTCTCTGCCAACAGGGCTTTTAGTAGCACCTTTTGAATATCAAGGAAAGTCGGGCAAAGAATATTGGTTTGGATTGGATAATTTTTACGTTATTACCCGATATAACCGTAGCCGCCTGTATGCCATGGCAGTTTATCAGCTAAGCGAGGCGCTAGCAGCCGAAATTAAACACCATAGTTCATGATACAACCAGAGAAACGCTTATGTCAGATATCAAAACCACTGAAAGAAGACTCAGAAAGAATCAAAAGACACAAACATTGAGCGACCCAATCGAGCTCGAACAGCACATTCTTAACTACCTAAAAGCCAACCCAGATTTTCTTTATAACCACTCGAAAGACCTTACGGGGCTCAACCTACCCTTCGACCAGGGTTTAAATTCACTGGTCACCAGACAAATCAAAGCACTTCGAGAGCGAAACATCACACTTAGAAGAAAAATTAATGAGCTCATCGAAATAGCCACGACAAATGAGAATATTTTAAACAAAACCTTTGCGCTGACAATGGCATTATTTGAAGCCAACAGCCTAGATAGCTTTTACCAGCGTCTATATGATCACCTAAAAGAAGAGTTTCAAAAAGAAAATGTGCACTTTTTGATCTTTAACAAACAGATCCATCCTATGCAAAAAAAAGACTATATTAACTACACAGAATTAGAAAATGCACAAAAGAATGTTAAGTTTCTATTCACCCATACCAGCGTATTCTGCGGACTACTGAGGGAAAAAGAAGCACGAATATTGTTCCCAAAACAATTGAAAATCATTCGCTCAGCCGCCCTCATTCCACTGCAGCCGAGCTTAGCGGGAAAATCCTATTCAACGCCTCAAGGTTTTCTTTCAATTGGTAGCAGTGACCCACTCTATTTCAAAGCAAAACAAGGCCAAACCTTTCTAAATCAGCTTCAGCAAGTGTCCAACCTTTGCTTAGCCAAACTGTCGGAATCGAAAGCCAGTGTTAAAGCTCATCAGTTTTGATTTAGATAACACCCTCTGGTCAATGAGCGGTGTAATTGATAAAGCAGAACAAGCACTGCTGGAACATCTGCAGCAAACAACGACGCTTTCAGACATCGACTTGAAAAGCCTCCGATCGGAAAAACTGCTGTTTATGAAGCAGCGACCAGACATTGCTCATGACCCCACACTGCTGCGCACCACATTCTTACAGCATTTTTTAGCAAACAAAGGCATCCCTGAATCTCGCCTGAAGCCATTGAGCCAAGAACTGATGACAGTATTTCTAACGCACAGAAATAAAGTGACGCTATTTGAGAGCACGCTGTCGACGCTAGGAACAATCCAAGATCAGTTCAAGCTAGCCTCTCTCACTAACGGAAATGCTTGCTTAAAATCCATTGGATTAAATCAATATTTTGATTTTAATGTCTCGCCAGCTATCGCAGGCGTCAAAAAACCAGACTCAGGCATTTTTCAATACCTCATTAAAACATCCAACATCCAGCCAAATGAGATTTTACATATTGGAGACCATTGGGAAGATGATATAGTAGGTGCTCAGCAAGCAGGTTTACATGCTCTTTGGATCAACCCAGAACAAGCAGCCTGGCCTGGTGAACCGCAAATGAGACCTAAAGGCATTATTTCAGACATTAGTGAAGCGCCAGCCTACATACGAGGCTTTACAACATGATGATCGACCCCTTTGGCAGAAAAATTAGCTACCTAAGGCTCTCCGTAACAGACCGTTGCGACTTGCGTTGCCAGTATTGCATGTCCGGCAGAATGGAGTTTTTACCTAAGCAGGATATCCTGAACTTTGAAGAAGTGTTAGAAATTGCAACCACCTTCAAATCACTTGGTCTAGAGAAGCTACGCATTACCGGTGGTGAACCACTCATCCGAAAAGATATTTTTCACCTGCTAGCAAAGTTAGAAACACTACAAATCAAACACCTTGCACTCACCACCAACGGCACCCATCTAAAAAAATTTGCTACACAGATCAGCGACTCAGCCTTGAAATCCATCAACATCAGCTTGGATACATTAAACGAAAAAAGATTTAAGGACATTACACGTGTCGGCAAGATTGACCAAGTCATAGCCGGTATTGATGCCATTTGCAGCTCAGGCAACAAGAAACTAAAACTCAATACCGTTATTATGAAAGGCAAAAATGAAGATGAAATCCTTGATCTAGTTGACTTTGCCATGCAAAGGGAAATGGACATTAGTTTTATCGAAGAGATGCCGCTTGGATTCATTGACTCGCACCAACGAGCGCAAACATTCATCTCCAGCAATGAAATAAAGGCCACTATACAAGAAAAGTACCACTTAACCCCCAGCGCACACCAAACACATGGGCCAGCTCGCTACTTCCAAATTGACCAACACAATGCACACATTGGGTTCATCTCCCCGCACTCTAATAACTTTTGCACCAGCTGCAACCGGGTTCGACTCACAGCAAACGGAAAGTTACTGCTCTGTCTCGGCAATGAGCATGCATTAGACACCAAACAAATCCTCCGACAGCCAAACTACCACCGACAGCAATTAATAACAGCTTTACACCGAGCAATCCGAAATAAACCTGAGAAACACAATTTTGACCTTGCAGACGAACCTCAAATCGTCAGATTCATGAACATGACCGGCGGCTAAGCCACTATTCAAAATAGCCATTATCATTTATTTATCCGCATGACCCTAGAAATTCGCACCTACCGCCCTTATAATCTAGATTAGCGTTTAGATATTAAACAAACCTAACACCAATTTGGGGGCGACCTGGCTTCGACGCTGGTGACAAAACTTTAGGTGCATGTCGAGAGTGTGATTGATCTCGTAAATAAACTATTACAATTCAATAGTTGCAAAAACAACTAACAACGTAGTTGCAGTAGACTTCGGCCGTAAGGCTGCAGCACCTGTTGCTTTAGCTGCTTAATAACCAGCTACTACCCACCCGCTTAGCTCGTTTGTGGGCTGAGATTTAGGTGGTCACCTTTACACAAACTAGCCTGTTAGGAGTATCTAGGGCCTAACTCGCGAAACTTACTAGGTACGCGATGAGCATCTCTGTCTGTCGGGTGGCGCATCGTTAAATAACTAGACATGACTAAACATGTAGAGCTTAAAGCGGAGTGCTGGCGGACGCGGGTTCGATTCCCGCCGCCTCCACCAAGTATTTGATTTTAAAGGGTTTTTTTAAGATGGTGGAGTCGTACTTTTTAGGGGGTCCATCGTTTATGTACGCCCTATATTAGCTAACTTTTCCTAAGTTTAGTGAGTACGACCACTGAAAGCTGTTTTGGGCGATCTGACCGGCGAGGTTTTGGTGGTAATCGCCTAATTGGCTTCAATTGTTTCTTCTCTTCACCGGTTCCAATCAGGATTGGCTCACCATACAGATTCGCATAAATACCATCACCCCACTGTCCAATTGGATGATCATCATCCACAGAATACACAAGCCCTTTGTACTCATAAGCGTATGGTTCACGGTCTGTGTTAATCAACCACCTGTTCAAATACCATCCAGAGAACTGTCTTTCTAGATCTTTCAATATCGTCATCATTCACACCTTTGATTCTATTTTGATTATATAGAGACTTTTCTGGTCTACTGTAAATCAAAGGTATGAGCCCTTATCTGGTTGAATTTAATCCATCCTCTAGACCGCTGATGAAACAGTTCCTCAGTCCATGTGATTCATTCTCAGTCAATCGATGATAATTGCCGAGTACGAATCATTAAGCCATGTACGATCCTTCCGTTTCGGATTACTTTATTCATCCGTTTCTAACCAATCTCCCATTTTAATATCGTGACAGAACCATCCAAGTCCTATCTGATCCAATCCAGTAAAGGTATCTACTATTTCAGGATTGCAATACCAAGACGATATCGTAAGTCACTAAGACGGACTGAACTTAGAAAATCACTGGGTACAAGAAACCATCACTTAGCCGAGGTTAAATCTATACTTTGGGTTAACGCATTTAAAAAAATCATCAATGAACTGGATTCCATGAGTCGAACACTTACCAACGACAACCTCGATCAGATTGTGTATGAGTACTTTCAGGATGCTCTGAGCCAGTTTAATAAAAGCAAGTTAACACCAGATCAGTTTGAGAACCCCGACTATATCAAACGATTAGAGGATCACAGCCGTGACTATAAAATGAGATCAATGACTAACTTATCTCATCATCCAGATAGCATTGGCTCACTACCTAGTAATTTGATCGCATTGAACATTGATCCTACCACTTGTGAATACGTTACGGCTCAAGAACTCCAACGCAAAATCGATCTCATCAATTCAATGTTCAATGATTTAGAAAAACTCAAAGCCATTGGTGATATGGAAGAGATCGATAAACGAATTGAATCTGCGAAAGAGAAGTTTAAAACTGAAATCAAAGAACCCATGCCTATCATTACACCGGCAGCCCAAACTCAAATACAACAATTACCCATACCTGAACCTACAAATACAGTCACTGAAACCAAGTCTGACTCATCCGTTAATCAAGCAGATTTTAATACAGTGGTTGAAGCTTATCTCAAATCACTCAATGGCCCTCAGTCTTCTGGTTCCCTTTCACCTACCACCATTGATGATTACCGTAAGAAGTTTGAAGTCTATTCAGGTCTTCTCAATAATAAAAATTTCAACGATATTACTAAACAGGATGTCATTGACTGTCAAAATTGGACTTTCAATACTCCTAAAAATCTAAAAAAGATAGCGCTTAAATCTAAATACAAATCTCACTGGGATGTGATTAAAGACACTAAACATGGGTACCCATTGATTGCTCAAACGACCACTGGTAAGTATCTGGTTCAACTCAGAGCGTTACTTCAATATGCCTATCGCAATAATTATACTGAATCACAGCTATCTGACTTTCTTCATTTCAAGCAAACCAAAACTCCTGAGAATAGAAGAGAGCCATTCACCAAAGACGAATTGTTAAAGATCTTTAACGGCTATATTTACCGTGACACTGAAACCTCTAGACGTGTCTTCTATGATTATATGTTCTGGGTTCCATTGATTGGTTTGTTCACTGGTGCCAGAATCAATGAGATCTGTAGTCTTTATCTCACTGATATTATCTATGACAAAGAACTGGACTCTCATTTCTTTTCAATCAATGATAAAGAGTCTGACAAATCCGTTAAAACTGAAAGCAGTATTAGAACCGTTCCTATCCATGAAACCATTATTCAGTCTGGCTTTCTCGACTATATTAGTGAACTCAAGCGGTCTGGTAAAGAGAAATTATTTCCATCACTCTCTTATCGTGGTAAGGGCGGTTATGGTAAAGATCCATCCAGATGGTTCAGTGCTCTTGAGAAAAGAGAGAATGTAAAATCTTACAGTGGCTACCTATCTGATGTCGGTGTTAAAACCTCTAAGACTAAAACACAGACTAAGAACTTTCACTGTTTCCGTCACACGTTCATTGACAATCTGAAGAATCACCAAGCCCTAGAAGTTCATAAGATATCTGATCTCGTGGGCCATGAATCTGGTAAATCTCAGACCCTTCAATATGGTGGTAAAGAACTCTCTCGAAAAATAAAGTTAGAGTCAATCAATCACCTTGACTACGGAATCGATTTCAGTCATATCAGTTGGCATGATTTTAAAACTCAGAGAAATCCATCCTAATATATGTCACTGGGGGTCACTGGTGATCCGTGGTTAAACTATATTCCTATTCGAATGGATGAATATGGGCCTCTGAATTGGTCCATCTCTGGATGGCTGTGGTTGTAACTCAGGAATATAGTTAAAATAGTCTCTCTCATTATGTTCAATGATCATGGGTCTCTTTAGATGATGGGATATCCCAAATTCATAGAGGTTCGGTCTCTTATTCACATCTCTTACTGAGTCATTTACTCAGTCACTTATAGAGTCACTCTTTCTCGTGTAGAACTTTTCTTGCTTAATATGTTGTTATTGTTGCTTATTATGCATAACCTTGCCCAGTTATTGTAAGAGTGTGTCCCTAGAGTATTTCTATCTTCACTACTCTATCAACTCTATTGGTAACATTGTTTATGGGTAAGTTTTACAATGCTTTATTTATTGGTCACAGTCATTGGGTGCTCTTAAGATGCTGATTTAGTGAGGATAATAGAGGATGACTCTATTAATGACTGTGTATGAGCTGTATTAGCTGTGATTTGAGTGAAAGGGTTAGTAAAAAGAGAGTGATATTGAGAACTCTGAGTAAGAGATATTGCTCAAATGGCTATATTAATTGAGTGAGAAAGCAATGATTAATAAGCAAAGGCTTTAT
>JAYPYM010000102.1:0-1545 GCA_038135915.1 Gammaproteobacteria bacterium | reverse complement strand
GTCATCTATTGAGTGCTTGTCTTTAAATTCTTCTAGTTCTTTATCAAACTTTTCTTGGTCCTCTTTCATCTGTTCAGGGTCTTTGTAATAAAGCTCATTGAAATGACGCCTTGGTAAGTGAAAACGCCTACCTTTTGAATCACGATTAGTCTCAAAGTTAAAGATGTCTCTACAAACCTTAGCAACTCCTCTCTGGTTCTTATGATTGATTGGCATTTGAATCACTTTTAGAATCTCAGTTGCTGTATACCATTTGTCTCTCTGTTCAGATTTGGTATCAAAGCAATCCCGAATAGAGCTAGTGAATGGACAAGGGGGTTGAAAGAGATCTTGAATATTGGCTAGGTACTTTGATTCCTCTGGTAACAGGTATGGTTTTATCTCTCCTTTTTTAAATTCAGCATAAGCTTGAGCCCAAACCTGTTGCATGTCTTGGCCATGTTTCTCATTGAGCTTGATTACCGGAAAGGGCCAATACCTTCTGTTGCCGGTATCATCTCTCAAGAAGGTCTGGTCATTGACAGAGGCCACAAAGGCGGTACTTCTTTTGTATTTAGAGGTTACTCTCGCATAGGGGAGTCTCATTTCATCGTCTTGTTTACTCAAGAAAGCTTTTAGGGATGCTATATCAGCCTTTCTAAAAGTGGCATCTAATTCACCAAGTTCAACGAGCCAATAACTGATGACTCCAAAGACAGAATCTTTATCTTTTGGATTAAAAACAACACCATCTTTGCGCCATTCTTTATCATCGCATAATGACCGAAAGAATCTGGTTTTACCGATGCCTTGTTTACCAACAAATACAAGAACGTTATCAAACTGAAAGTCTTTAACACCGCAGCCAAGGGCAGCGGCTCCTGCCATCCACTTCTTAAAGAGGACATAGAAAAAATTATAGATACTCAAACGGCATTGAAATGCACTAACGTGCTTACCTTTGTCGTGAGGGTCATAGTAGGTGTCAAAAAAATCATCGCTATCATTATCTTTATATAGCTCAAACCGCTCAATATCCCAAAAATCTTGATCATCATAGCTGCCATATGATTCAAGATCCATCTCGATTGACTGAAATAAAAGCTTTAATCGATTAACGCCATCCCATTCTTTTGAGAGTATCCAGTTTTTAACAGGGTTGTATCTGTTTTGATCTGATATGGATTTTAAATAAAGCATATTCTCTTGGACTGGTATCTCATTCCTATGACAGAGAGAGTTAATACACGATAGGTGTTTTGAAAATCAATTTCCATTTTCTTAGCGATATCATTTGTTTTAAGTTTAATGCCATAAAATTTTAACAACCCTAGAAGATTCTCAATCGTTGAATTGGGCCTCGAAAACTCGCCAAAATATATTACGTCTGGTATGTATTCATGAGGAACCATAGTACCTGGTAAGACTGGTAAAAAAATACCGATCTTTTGGCATTCACAAGAATCCAATGACCAACTCAGGCCAATGACTGGATCACAGCAATAAGGAATTTTATCTGCATCTCTAGCAATAAAGCATGAAGGTGTTTGCTCTTTTCTAATTGGA
>JAYPYM010000101.1:10982-14798 GCA_038135915.1 Gammaproteobacteria bacterium | reverse complement strand
TTGGTGGCCGAATCACCAGCGTCACTACAAAATAAAATGCCAAAACATACCAAACAAAGCTAAATAGGGTAGCCGCTTGGAGTATGATAAAGCGCTTAGAAGGCACCTGCTTCATTAACCACTCAGCACTTCTTCTTAGCAACCTATGTGCCCCCCAAAAAAGCAACAACAATAGGATAATGAGAACGAGTTTTGTAACATCAAATAACTCGCCAATCGCAGCTATCTGATTAAAAGTATCTGGTTCCATACCTTTTCTCTATCTGTTGTCTCTAACTGAGCACCATATTCTTTGAAATCAAATAAGATCTGAGCGTTTTCGACCAAAGCACATCTACTTCATATCTTAGATCCAACCTCCGGCTGACCACACCCATATTAACCCCCTTTTTTAGCGCATAGCGCACTACTGACTCACTCAGATGGGTCACTGCAATCAACTCTCCTTCGTTTAAGCTTCGGTGAGTCAATATTGCAGCATATACGAAACATAGGTCATCACCTAGATCTGTTAGTGCGCTAACAGGTGGCATCTGAGGTACTGCGACCTCTACATGATATCCCTGTAATTTCGTTGCTTTTATCCATAAAGCCAACGCAAGCTTTGGATTGCCTTCTGCCTGCTCCCACAAAATATTAAAGACCCTATCATCGGCTGAACGAATACTGCTGGATTCACTATTTGCTGCAGCGGAAAATAGTAACTGATTATAGACAAGTTTACGGTGCGACTTTTCATGCTTGGATAAAATTAAATGCTTAATATTTGCAGCGGACCACTTGGGCATCGCTAATATCTGTGAAAACTGTTGCTCGCGACGAAACACCTGATCTAAATACACCCAGCTCTCTTTATGAATCACAACAACCCAGAATATGTTTTCTAGCTGAGCATTTAAGCAAGTTAACAACGCTCGATAGGCATCAAAACAACCAACATCAGATAAAAACAATTGATGCGCGTTTTCTAGTACAATCAACTTTCTCTTCTCTGCACCACTCATGTTTGCCAGTTGCTCTACATTTTCAATCTGTTCCCCGTCAAAAGCCGTAGATATTGCGCTAAAAAAACTACTTCTATCCAAAGTTTTCTCTGGTACTTCAACACGCCTCACATCTAAATCTGTGAGCTCTGCATCAAGATATTTTAATAACACTGACTTTCCACTGCCCTGCTCACCAACCACCAAGAGGACATTTTCTTCTGTTTGAGAATGTTGCCATTTAGTGATTGGCCGCAACAGGTCCTGAATTAAATCTTCCAAACGAATTAAATCTTCGTTGGCAACATCCTTGAGGATGAGGTTCTTATAAAATTCATAACTTAAACAGGCTTCTTTTTGCTCTTCAACATCCGACTTTTTCTCCAACTGACTACGAATTAATTTTGCAGTCAACGAGCGGTAATCATCCAGTGCTAGTAAACGAGTATGCAACTGTATCGTAAGGTCAAGAAAATGGGCCAGGAAATATAAGACAGGATAAAAGAAAACTCTGCTAAATGGATCCACTTGATCGTTAGTAGCTTTGTTACTAAACAATTTATTCATCAAGAAGGCATTCTTCTTCGCTACCAGCATCGTCAATATCCATAACCATCCAGCTAGTATTGGCAGCAGACTCAGCCTAATATAATCTGTGTAGAAGATTACAAAATAGCCTGATAAAAAAATGACAGATAAATGAATTGATATTCGAATAGATTCTTGTTGTAAAGCTTTCGATTTTGATATGGATACAAATCTAGCCGCCCTCGTATGCGCCCTATTCAATAGCCACTCAGTGATGACTCTGAATGCTCGATATACAGCATAAAAAAATCCAAAAGGTAAAATCAAAGAAAGGAGCACCCAAGTATTTGGTACTAGTAGCGAGATAAAGTAACTGCCTAACACCACCACTAGCCAACTCATATTCGGCTTCACAATCCACAAAAACCCAATCAACAGCTTCTTAAGCTTCAAGGAACTCATCTTTCTCAACAAGGACCGCTGAACCTCAGATACGAATTCCACACACTGATTTGCCAGATAGATTAAAATGCACAGCGAGGCTATCAACCCCATTAATTGAGAAATAGCTGCTATAAAAACGCGGTCAAGGGTATCAGTGTTTCGCGCAGCACTAACGCTTTCAAAAACAATACCAACATATTTCTCGTAAAAGTCAGTCGCTAGTACTAGCGCTTCAACCTTACACTCGGTAAAGTAATCTAAAAAAGAAAATGTCGAGGGGTCACTGCTGGAAGCACCAGAGGTAAAGCTGACTGGAAGCAAAAGTAAAAGAATATAAGGTATCTTCGAAAAGTATAAAAAATGACTTGACCGAATTTGATTGCGCATCCCTGTTCAACCATATTAACATAGATAAAAATTTTACTTAGACACTATCATACAACCTATCAAATAATTTTACTCATTTGAATAATTGATTAATCACCTTTCGTCGCTCAACCTTTAACTTTTCAGAAACGTTATCTAAAGTATGTTTGATTCTTTCTATTTTTCCTTCAAGCTGCTGGATTTCTAATCGGGGGTCATCCTTTTTGGGTTCAATCAAGCTTTCTCGACATTCGTTTTTTCTATTTATGCTCACTGCCACAACCTCTTTTAAGGAGCCAGTACTGAACTCATTGAAAAATATTTATTTAGGCATTTTTGCTAAATTAGTCTTATCTCGATTTTAGCACAAGAACTACACCAGGATAATATCAAATTCACACATGCTATTCACCCAGATTTTTCCCATTAAAGTAAATTGCTACAAATGTTTACCCCACTATTAACGTTACACTTGAGTTTGTGAATTTATGTTCACCAAGGTATTAGATACCTCTTCGACATCTTACAAGGTACAACATGGATTTCATAATGATTTCTATTTAGTGGAACAATTCACTGAGATAAATGCCATCGGTTTAAAACCAGTTAAGTATGGCGTTAAAAAGAAAATTGAAGCTGCTGTCATTCGCAGTATAATATAAAGTCGTTATTATTTGCCAAACGATATTAAGAAAACCAACTTTTGGATATAATAAAACTCTATGTCTGAAACACTTCAATCAGAGAAAGCTCTCCTCCTAAAAGAGGTAGATCATCTCTCACAAGAACTTATTATTTCTGAACGTCGAAGACGTGAGACTCAACGCCTGTCTGGGGTCGGTTTTTGGGAACTAGAACACACAACAGGAAAACTCTATTGGTCAGAAGAAATTTACGCCATTTACGACCTGCAACCAGACGAGAAAGAACCTTCTTATGAGCTCTTTGTAAGCCTCATTTATGAACCTGACCAAGAGTTTGTTCATAATGCTTATCAAGAATCAGTCAAACAGAGAGCCGATTACAACATAAGATATCGTGTCAAAGCGGGTAACTCTGTTAAATGGATAGAAGCTCGTGGAATTACCTATTATGACGACAATGGCAACCCAGAACGCTCTATCGGAACGGCGTTGGATATTTCAGAAATTAAGGATGCCCAAGATAAGATCGAACACATGGCTTATCATGACATGCTTACCGGCCTAGCGAATCGTAAATTATTTACTGACAAACTGAATGCTGCATTACTATCGACGAGCCAAAACCAAACCTATCTCGCAATATTGTTTATTGATCTAGATAACTTCAAGCGTATCAATGATAAATTTGGTCACGGTGTTGGTGACAGACTGCTAACCCATGTAGCCAAAAGGCTCAGCGCTTACACCAAAGAAGGTGAAGTATTTGCAAGAATTGGCGGAGATGAGTTTGCCGGTATTTTATTTGGCAACAACGATGCTGAAATCAAAGAGTCGATTGAGGTTTTAAAAAA
>JAYPYM010000101.1:3422-10972 GCA_038135915.1 Gammaproteobacteria bacterium | reverse complement strand
ATGAGATGCAGCTTGTTAAATTTAAAATATCTGCCAGCATTGGCGTGACCATATACCCTCATGATCAAGCCGATGTCGATATATTAATCCGACACGCTGACCAAGCGATGTACGAAGCAAAAGATCGGGGCAAATCCGAGATTTGCTACTTTGATATAAATCGGTCTCGATCTATAGAAACACGCAAAAAACTACTCAAAGATATTCAACATGCTTTGACCAACAATCAATTTGAAATATTTTATCAACCTAGGATTCGCTTGAGTGATGGAAAACTTGCAGGTGCGGAAGCACTCCTTCGTTGGGAAACCCCTCAAGGTCAAATTCCACCAAGTGAAATTGTGGCTGCACTGAGAAATAGTTATGGAGAGTGGGAGCTAGACAATTGGGTCATTGAAAAAGTGCTTTCAGACATAAAACACTTTAAAGAAAAAAGACTAGACGGGCCTTATAGCATTAATGTCAACCCTAGCTCCATTGAAAATCCAACATTTCCAGATGTATTAAATACTGTATTACGCAAATGGAATATTGCAGGAGAAGATATAGAAATTGAAATTCTAGAAATAGAGTCAATAAAGAATTTTGACCTAGCCCGAAACATTCTGAATCAATGTAAGGCATTAGGGGTAAACTTCTCTCTAGATGATTTTGGAACCGGATATTCATCGTTGACCTATTTTCATGCATTACCAATTTCAAAAGTAAAAATAGATCAACGCTTTATCAAAAGCGCTCATGCTGACCCAGATAGTTTATTATTGGTTAGAAGCATTTTAGCAGTCGCAAATGCCAATAATAAACCTGTTATTGCAGAGGGTATAGAAACTGAAACAATTGCTAAAACTTTGACTGAACTCGATTGTGGTTATGGTCAAGGTTTTGGTATCGCGATTCCTATGCCGATGCATGATTACATCAATTGGGCTTTGTCTACTGCCTCAGATTCAAGTACCCCTAAAAAATTAATGTAACAACCAAAAAAGTCAACATGCTAAGCTCTGCACCTGTTTTTAACTATATAGGTCGACACAGGGCTTTCTTTTGCGCTATCCATTCTGCGAAGAAATCATCCTGCTTTATAAAAATATCAGACATTTAGAACTTGTTGGTAAATAAGCCTCGCCTAATCTTTTCTAATGCATACTCATAAAAGTAGCGGATTTAGCTACGTAAACTTTAAAGAAAGTTGTAATTGTGTTTGCACTGATACCCGCTAGTCTCTATCATCATTTAAAAACGAAAAAGAAGAACAGGTATTAGGAAATTGGCTGGAGAAACGCAGAGCAGCACCTCAAAAAAGCGACCATGGGGTAATTTATCAATAAAGATACCTCAGCGTCACCCAGAAAATGTCACCACAGCGCTGGACAGGCAACGAATCCTCCAACTGCAGGCATCACACCACCCACCCAGTCAGCTAACTAAAACAAAGCAAACAATAATAGAGCAATCAGGTGCTCAAGCTCCAAAAACTGGCTTATCAACAACTCAAACAACCGGTTCAGCTTTCAGTCATGTTCATCCCCCCATGTCAGATTTAAGATCTGGGACTGATTCAAAACCAGCTGCAAGCGCTCCTCCAATACAAAGCACTACAAATCCAAAAATCCAACTCTTAAAAGGTGAGGAACTAGATACATCTGCAATTGAATATTTAGAACTCTTCTATCAATCCATGGAACGATGGGTCAATTGGAGCGATCAGGTGATGCGTACACTAGGGGATAGAGACCCTGACTATCAATCTAACGATCCCGACTTGATACCAGGTACCTTTTGGGACGCAATATATCCTGAAAGAGATGTCACGGAAGCCCCTGTTCATACCATACCTAGCACAACTGCTCATATCGGATCAACAGGAATCACCGTAGCAGGCTTTACTTGGAAAGGCGTTAGAAAGTTTAAAAGTGCTTTCCAAGGAATTAATTCAGAACAAATGTTTGGTCAAGCACTATTCGAAATGCAAAGACTCAAACAGGGATACCAAACTCACTTATCTGTACTAAAAACCATTAAGTCTTCTACTCTACCCAACCTATATAACAGCTCAAATGAGACTGTTAAAACAAAAGTCAGTGAGCTTTTCTATCATCACTTACCCAAGTTAGAGACGCTTCTACAGCGTTTAGAAATTGCCTACAAAGTAATGCATGATGCATTCGTAGAATACGGGGACTGTGACGAATATTTGTCCCCAACAGAAATCAGCGTAGATCATCTTAAAGAGTCGATCAGCTCACTACAACGAATTACAGACGTGCAGTTAAAATTCATTCCTGGTGCTGAGATGTCAATGCATGCATGCTGGACAGAGATTTACAATAATACACCTCCAGAGGAAAGAGAATCTTTAGATCAAATCAAGTCTCAGTTTGAATCGATTCTCCAAAGCGTACAATCGATAAAACAGAGGCTAGATTTAATTCATGCGTACGAAAAAACGAATCATAATGAAGATTCCGCAACCCTAATAGGGCAAAGTTACTCAACTAGTAGTACCCAGAAGAAACCCGGCACCAATGATGCATGTTTAGGTATGCTGTCCAAAATACATATCATTTTATCAGATGGTGCTTCGGGTTGGTGCGACGGTATGTCTCAAGTTACTGCCAGAATCTTAGGCGCACTCTCACAACCACTGCCCTCATCTGACTGGGTTCCAGAAACAACTTCGTTTTTAACAGAAAAGGACGTACAAAGCTCTGCTACAGCATCATCGGTACTATTACATGAAACAGAAAATGCTGAACTTGAGCTCCAAATGACAGCAATTGGTGATAGCCCTGTTATTCTTATCGATATCACAGAACCTGAAAATTGTAGGCTACATTACAACTCTGAATCCAAAACCAACCCACACACCAAAATGCGCCAGATTTATCACCAGTCGCCAATGATCTATAGAGATCATATGGATCCAACACAGAATACGCCTGATCTTCTTAAAGACAAGATGAAACTAGACATAGAGAGTTGCACTCGAAAAATACCCATCAATAAAGACTCAAGGTATCTAGTACTGGTCATGTCAGATGGCGTTTCGGATAATCTCGCCGATGTTAGAAGTTTTAGTAAAGGCAGTGAAAGCTGTATATCAGCCATAGAAGAAAAGATTGTTCAAACCATTAACAGCGCCGCAAAAAATAACCATGGTGTACTCGATTTAAACCATTTATCTACATCATTCAGAGAGCAAGTTAAAACATCTCAACAAAGTGGCGGAGTCCCAGACAATGCAACATTAGTGATGATGCAAATTGAACCAGGGAAAAGCTCAGGGAAACCTAACTAGACCGGTGCAATACCTACAAATTAGGTCGCATAAAATACCAGAGCTGCATGTAAATAGCTAAATTCTATCTGCCACTGTGAAGAATGTGGGAAACTAAGAGCCAAAACGATCATTAAAGGCATATCTCATACGCTCAACTTAATTTATCATTACAAAACTAATACTTACATCTCCCGGGACCGCTGATATATTTACCCCATCGAATTTAAAGATGCGTAGCTTGATCTACAATATAACGCACTAGTATGACAGCAAAAAGGACGAACAATGAGCAATACAGCACCTCTCCAACTCCAGAGCAACTTCGCCCGAGGCGTGCACAAAGAAACCTTCGGACAAGAGGATAACCGCTCCGCAGCAAATGATGTACTGAATATTAAACTCGGCAAATTGAACCTCTCTGGCCCCCAGACCCTTGATCAGCTAGAGGCTCGCTATAATGACTACCTCGAAGGTACTAACAGCCAGGATGTACGAAACGCCACGGAGTTTGCAAATAACCTGATTCAAGGTATAAATGACTATCAAGCAAACAACGACAATGATGAACTAACACCGCAAGAACAGCTCCAAGGAGGTACCAAAGATGTAGCGTGGAAGAACGGGAAGTTATCTCTCTCCTTTCCGGCACATAACGACCTAACCAAAACTGTCGAGGCCCTTGCTGACCTGGACACACAACTAGATAAAAACGACCACGGGGTAGAACCGACGGTAAGAACAGACCTGAAAGCCGCACGATTAGGTGTGGAGACACTGCTATTAAAGGCGGCGGAGTCCCTCCGGTAATCCTCCCGTATAATAAGGCCAAAATAGATTTAACCCTTGACTGAATCTTAGCGAACGATATTTTTCCCCTAGGACTAAGCTGTGCTCCGTATCTAGCACTACCTTCAGAAAATCTTTTGATAAATACTTTGAAATGGCTACAATAGTTACAATATTTAAGTAATAACCTGTATCATAATTTATATTGTCAATCGTCGTTCTTTGCTTTGGTAGATCAGCTTCTGGAAGAAATCAAATAATGGCTCGCTTTGTTATTCTAGTTAGCATACTCATCATCCCTGCGCTTGGGAAAGCAATGTCCGTGACAAATCTCTCTGGTAACGGGTTAAAAGCCACCGTTTTCTTCATCAGTCAATCTGAAAACCATAGTTTCTCTATTATCGATGTGCCCACGAAAAAGGCAGAAGATTCGATTCTTTCATATTGGGACCCTGAGAAACATAATATTATGATTAATGGCAGTTTCTTTAATGCAGACTTTACTTCAACTGGTTTATATCGTTTGAATTCACAATACATACAGCCTAAACAATCCAAAGGCTTCTCAGGCTTCGTCGGAATCGATCCTAATGGAAAAGTACATATACTATCAAAGCATGATAAGCTGGATCAATTTCCAACCTTGCTGCAGTCAGGACCTTTTGTGATTGACCCCGGTGGTAAAATGGGGATTAGATCAAAAACAGGCAGGAAAGCCAGAAGAACGCTGATTGGGATCATGAACACAGAGGAACTGGTGATTATTGTGACTGAACCAATTTACTTATTAGATCTAGCTAAAATCATTCACAAACTATACCCGTCAATGGATAGATTATTAAATCTTGATGGCGGGCCGTCTACTGCGCTGATGAGTGAACAACACAGAGTGGTCAATATATTTCCAGTTAGAAACTACTTAGTTCAACAAAAGACAAATTAACTGAGTGATCCTATAGAGCAAGACCAAGCATCTATGAAGCTAATTGGATAATAAATTACCTCAAAGAGTACATACTAAACCTCTCATCAGCAGAGATAAGCCCGAAGAACAGCCTCGCTTTGCAATAAAAATATCATTATGATACTATTCTGGTCTGCTGCTTTTGGGCAGTTTTAAAACTTGTCAATCATTTGAGGTATCAGTCTTTCATGCAGTTACAACAAGCTGCGTCCAGTTCAACACATCACCATCCTGCGAATGAAAGCCACCCGTCAGCAACCTCAAGTACTAGCGACTCCAACAACACTGACGGCTTAAACCCTCATAAATTTAGCCCTTTATCAACAAATGAAAAAGTGGATCAACTTCCAGTTTCCTCGACTTATTCTGAAGAAGGCCTACGCGGGGAAAGTTCAACGACAAATTATGAAGCATCAATTGAAGATAACGGGGAAAAGCCAGCACCTATACTTAAAAGAAAAACAGAAGATAGTGATCCCAAAAAAAATGAGGAAACTTTTTTTAAACCTAAGAAACGACATCGAAGAAATCAGACGGTTCTTACCGGAGATCTTGGTGATAGGCTGCAAGCAAAAGTAAACCACACAGCTGTTCAGGAAGAAAATAGGCAACAAGCAGCTAATTCAGACTTTGACGACTTCCTCTCCAACTTGAAATTTTAATAGGTTGAAACGTTTTAGTATGGTTGAACTTGTTTTCATTTGTTCATCAGGTTTTTTAGTTGGCAGCGCTTTAGGGCTCACAGGCAGCGGAGGATCTCTTTTCGCTATACCTTTGCTCTTATACGTTGTTGGACTCGATATGAAAGATGCAGTTCCCTTATCACTTCTGGTCATTGGTTCAACTGCTTTGTTAGGTGCTGTCAGCGCCTACAGAAAAGGCGTGTTGCTAACTAAACCTACGCTTATATTTGGTATAACTGGTATTGCATTTACGCCCCTGGGTTTTCAGTTAGGCAGTGTGACTCCAGAACCACTCAGGATACTCAGCTTTTCCATCCTTGCCATGCTACTGTCGGTTCGTATGTTTTGGCAATCATTTGGTCAGCAATCTGCTGCTATTAGGGTAGCACCCACTATTGATGAAGACAGCCAGCTTTCTAGAGTGCCTACGACAAGCAAGACGAAGACCTCGTTATCCAGCATGGCCGGACTAGCTTTAGGAGGCGCTTGTGTCGGTATATTGAGCGGGCTTTTCGGCGTAGGTGGAGGGATTTTAATCGTTCCAACACTTATGCTTGTGATTCGAGTGGATATGAGTTGTGCAGTTGCTAGCTCATTAGCCATTATTGCTATGATTAGCCTTACTGGTGGTGCGCTCGGGGGGATACCGGTCTTACTTTCTCAACCGTCAACAATGTTATTTGGAATTGGCTCCCTATTGGGAATGTTGGTAGGACGTGTTGTGTCCAACAAAATAGCTGGACCATTGTTACAGCGAATGTTTTCTTCCACCCTTTTCCTAACGGGGGCTACTCTTTGCTCAATTAGCTGAGCCTCACACTTAAACTCGCATCACTTCTTATTTTCTATAAGAATTAGATTATACCCTTGGAAACGATTGTTTAGATCAACAACCACCTTCGTGTCACCCAATTGTTTATACATTCTAAAAGGTGGAGACCACTCGAAAGTATAGAAAGTAGACACTTTAAAGCCAGAACTTTGAAAGTCCAACCAAGTGCGGTCAAATTGATTAATATCTAGCGCTTGTTTCATTTCGTTATCGATATATAGCTTAACTCCAATCACTTCGTTCAATGCTGAACTATCCACTGTCTGTAATGAGCTGCCTTTCGGATAGTGGATACCCAACGCCAGTACAGCTGGTTTTTTTTTAGACAGATCAAACTCCATTAAACTACTCGTAATGGTTTTGATTTCTACAGGGTAATCAGTATCAAATATTAAACGAACAAAAGATCTAAGAGTGCCATTATTTATGCAAAGTAATAAACAAATACACCCCATGAAAAGCAATAGAGTCTTAATCAGCAGAATATTATTTCTCATTTTTTAACATAAAAGGAGCTCGCTCTGAAAATATTTCAAGGCAAGCCTAAGAGGTTTTAAACATAGAAGATTTCCCTGGAATATCTGGAAATAAAGTCGCCATAGCTTCGTAAAAAATATCCAATTCACCAGTTTGAATACCGTCCACATTAATAAGATGAATGAGCTTCTCCATAAAAGCCATGCGAACAGTTGGAGTATCTTTTAAATACTCTGAAACCGTTTCTAAATCTGTTTTCAAGTCACTTTTAAGCAGGCTCACGTATTCATAGAGTTCTCCAACTTGTTTATCATTCAAGTCAAATTCATCTTTAAGAATAGTGGTAAAGAGTTTTTGTTCTTTCTCCGTGCAGCGATGGTCCGCATCCATAATATGATACAGCATAGAAGCAAGGGCAACATGAATTTTTGCATCTTCAGGATGATTAAACAAATGGTCATGATGGTCAGTAGAAAACCAGTGTTTTAACGATTCAAACATAACATCATCTCCATAACATTAATTAGG
>JAYPYM010000101.1:459-3412 GCA_038135915.1 Gammaproteobacteria bacterium | reverse complement strand
GCCTTATATCGTCCAACACTGATAGTATACACGGTTTTTTTGACGGTGCGATCTTGGATAAAATGTATTAGATCATGTGATGATAGTTGCTTAGCTGGCATAGTGCGGTAGCTGGCAAACAAGTAACCAAATACTCTTTAAAGACTCAGATTCATCAAAGCCCAAGCCACATTCAGATGCTTGATCATATAGTGCCCTAGTCAATTCATCACTATTATTGCAGGAATTATTCACCATCTGTACTCTGTGAATGGCGCCTAGAGCAGCTCTAGTTCTACGGTAAATATTGGCATTTTTTGGGATCCCCAACAAATGGCTTGTATAATGATCCAACATTTTTTTTGAGCTTACAACCTTTAATAAAGATTCATCTTCATTCTCCAGAAGTTCATCTACATGTTCAGAACATACTTTAAAGAGTGAAAGCGCAGAGCTATTGTCATCAACCAAAATAGAATCAGTACCATCCTCAAGACCATTAGGGCGTTTGTTAACATACCCAAATAAAAAGCCTGGCTTAACACTGGAGTCACAGACACTAAACGCACTTTCGGTGGGAGACATTTTCACCGATTTTCGAATATCATTTAGACGAGTTTTCATAGCATGACAATAGTGGGACGTATTTACTAAACTCACCAATCCCTGAGATGATTTAATTTTTCGAGCGACGAACATATCATTCGTCATTGTAGAAGAAAAAAACAACTGGAATAGCTCATCCACATTACCCTTAGATCGATCATACTCTTGTACTAAGTGTATTAATCGCTGATCTGAAGCATCACAAACGGACCCGCTACTCCATCCGCATAATGAAAGCACCCAATCCTTTGAGGTTAGATGTTCTATTTTTTGATTGCTTGAATCTTCGCTTTGACTATTAATACCAAGAATCTGTTTAAACCTTGAAAAAAAGCTACTCACAAATCCTTTTTTGGGTTTTCTATCAAGCGCGAAACTAATAAAACTACGTTTTTTTGCTTGATACTCTTTTGACTGGATCCAGTTTTTAATTAGGTTAACCAACTCCACATCCAAAATATTACCATTTATATCGCTTGCTTGTTTAAGCTCTTCATTTGTTACCGCTCCACCGTGCATTAAATATTTTACTTTATTTAATGTTTGAAAAGCGTTTCCAGAGGCATTCGCTTTATAGGTGGGTTTTAAATATGTACTACTACCAATTGCTGGTTGATGAGCATCTGCTCGGGCTTGCGGAGCCATCATAGTATGTGGAGAAACTGGATGGCGATTTCTCGACATACCCCTTGTCTCAACCTCAGCAACCCGGGGAAATCTGCTGTTCGAATCATGCTGAGTATGATTAAACCGCTTGAAAGAATGGGAGGATTGAGATTTTTCCTTGCTCAACATACCTGATGTTGTTAGCTGAAACTCATCAGGAGTTATGTGTACCTGATCTACAAACACATCTCTTGGTTTAGTTAAATTAGCCTGTATGCCTTTGGTGGATTGATCGATACCCGTATGAGCCAAGTCTTTTTTTCGCTCACGGGCTATACCACCATTAATCATTGGCTCTCTATTATTAGTGCTATTTATGCGCTCACTTTTCTTATTCATGGACATCTTGGAGGCATTTCTAGGATCATCTACTTTAAGATCTTGATGGGTGCATTGCGTCAGTTTATTATCAGTAGTAGCATCGATCCTACTACCGCCACACCCCTGACAACGGCGATCATGAATCCTATACACGCTACTGGTTGTTACTTGAGGCGCTAATGCACAAGTATTATATTTTTTCTCAAAGTAATTGACCGAGCCAGTAGTACCGCTCGAATCTAAGGCTCGTTGGTTATTAGACCAAAAGTTGAAGTAATATTCCAATATATTAGGGATACGTTTTGATTCAGGAGTCACGCTAGTAGCGACATCGACTTTTTCTGGCTCTAACACTTTTGTTTCGGCACAAGAGAGTAGCATCGTAGAAAGAAAAAATATGCTTAAGTGCTTAATACCTTTTAGATACACCTTTGTATAAATAGCTCTGTTCGGCGTACCATAAAGAGTTTGTCGCATGTTGAATATACTACTTTTTTAGACTGTTTCGTTTTGTTTGCGTGCTTCGGAATTCGGATTAAATCCCAATTTAGCCTCCATTATATGCCTTATTCGCAGCTCAAATGAATCGATATCAATATATTATGGAAAATGACTCTCGTTGGTATAGTAAAAGTGTTATTTCGCGTTATCTATTGGTTAATGGCGAAGCGCCTAAATTGGCTTAAATGCTCTTTTTTTAATGTCTAAAAAAATGTTACTGATTCATCAACAGCACCCGGATTCAATAAAGAGCTGATTTGACACGCGGAAGAAATAATCATATTCGCACCATCATATATATTAGTAGCGCTTTTTGTAACAAAAATACCTGTGAACCAAGTATGAACATCAACTACAAAAGACTTCATTAGATCAAGCAATATGTTTGACAATTGCTCAGTAGTTGCGGCGTGGATAAGGTCTGCTATTTCTGCAATCACTAACGCAACATCCGTAAACTCAACCAATAAGAAAATCTCATCAGATATCTCTCTTAGTTTTGTTTCAATGTTATCCAAATGGTAGATCGCACTGACATCTTTAACCAGTGCATCAATTTCAGATTCAAGGTGCTGCAGCCCTTCAACAAGGGTAGATATCTCCAGCTCTGTTAGTTTTTCTTCGGTTAAATATTGGGTGGCACTCACAATAGGCTGATGTGAACACTGTTTCTCTCCATGCTCGGCATTGCTCATTAAGGCTTTAATATCCGCTTCTTTCGCAAGCGGAGCACTATATAACTTAACATTATTTTTTAAATCCTTAACTAACCCATCGTTTTGGGTTATCGCTTCTTCAAAGCTCAATTTACCCGAAGACAGATCATTGATAAAACTCCTTACTTTTTCATTAACAGACTTTATATCCTTAGCTTTCTCAA
>JAYPYM010000101.1:0-449 GCA_038135915.1 Gammaproteobacteria bacterium | reverse complement strand
GTCTTTCTGATAAGATATAAATAATAATATTTCCCCTGAATCACCCCTAATGGGTGATATATCCCAAGCGAACGGATAACTCGTACCATCCTTCCTGTAATTTCGCGAAATACCACGAAAGTATCCATTTAACTTCAGTGATGAACCAAGTTTTTTCAAGGATTCTTTATTGCTATTAGGACCCTGAAAAATTTTAGGGCTTTCCCCGACCAGCTCTGCTAGCGAATACCCCGTAGATATACAAAAGGCCTTATTTGCATAAATGATTTTATGGCCACCATCAAGGTGCCCAGCATCAGTGACTAAGATGGGCGTAATTGAATTAGTAAATATTTGTTGTACCAACTTTACCGGTTTCAGATATGAAAGTATCTTTGATTGAAACAAAATTTCCTCAAGCCATTTATCATGGAGACTGAGCCAACCAATGAACCTAGATGATCTTTAAT
>JAYPYM010000100.1:4436-14816 GCA_038135915.1 Gammaproteobacteria bacterium | reverse complement strand
AGCAATCACTAAAAAGAACACTAACAGAAACAGTGCCGCGGCCAAAATTCTACCATAATGATATTGATATGTTTCACTCTGATCTTCTACTGAGTCTGTTTCACCTGCGAGCCTTTGCCGTTCACTGAGCGCATATGCACCGAGCTGACTAGCGTCAAGCTCTGACTGCTGAGATGGCACTGAGCCTCCCATTGTTTGTGAGCCATCTGTAGAGGTAGGGTTATTAAATGATATTTTGACTTTTAGCGCTTGCTTTTTGCTTCCCATAACTTTGTGCTTCTCACTAAGATGCTAATGTAGTTTATTTATTTTTCGGTAGTTTGGATAAAATCACTGATCAAGAATCTGATCTGCTATCGTTTCTACAGAGCTACCACCTTCCCTGGGCTTGTCACCTGAAGAGATATCATTTAAGAAGCCCACTATTTTTGAGACTAAGCGCATATCGGAAGTCTCTTGTGCTGTAGCCGCATAAAATTTTAGATGCTTTTCGGCGAGAGAAAGATGGGACATCGCTAAATTATACTGCGCACGACTGTGACGAGGATCTATCTTGATCACCCTTTTGTAATATACACTGGCAGCATCTAAATCGCTTAGACGAAATGAGATATTACCCATACGGTATAGGGCTTTAACATTTGAAGGGTCCTGCTGCAAGATTTGATTATAGAGGTTTGCTGCCTGCTCTAATTGCCTACTTTTGTATAGTGCTTCAGCACGGTTTAAAACGATATGAGGGCTTTCTGCTGGATGATTTTTTTTTGAACCCATGCCTTCGCAACCAATCAGAAAAAGGGTGAGGCATATTAAAGGTATTAAACGCATTATTGTATTATTCCTCGTCACCTATTTGATGAACCATTTTAAAATAAAGATAGATAAAGAGTTTTACTGATTTCGGGAATACTTTAAATGGCTATTATTCGAATACCCAAAACAGGCAGATCCAATTATAACACAATCGAAAAAATATGTTTCATCCGGCTTTCAATGAAATAGGTACAATAAACTTTTAGGAAAATTAATATTAATTAGCCGCCATGCTCAAAGCAGCATCTTTAGGAGATCATACAAGGGTATCTGCACTGGAAAACTTATTGAGGCGAAACTCTATATCCACCCCATTCTTTTATCCATGCAAGCTTAGCACTGGCTCTAGTATGATAATCATGCTCAGGTGGCACCAGCTCTATCACTTCTTCCCATAGCTCTATGGCTTCAGATGGATTGTTTCTTTCAATTTGCACAGCTCGCACATAAAGTGTTTCAGCTTGCTCATTAAACACCCTAACAGCCTCTATTGCCTCTGGGTCATTTGTAAGTTCTATTACTTTTTGCCATTTCTTATAAGAGTTGTGGTAGAACGCATTTGCCTCGTCTAATTTTGCCTCCGACTTAAGGGTCTCAACCACCTTGTTAGTGACTTGCTTTGAAAATGCACTATTGTTCGCACCAAGGACTTCTTTTTCTTTTGCCATAAAGCTAGACCACTCTTCGAACGCTAAAGTTGAGTTACCTGCCTCATAGGCTTTTAAACCCTTCTGATAACGCCCAAATAGGTTTGCATAAACACCTCGCTTCGACAGCAGTTGTTCTCTTAGTGATTGATCAACTTTCTGGTTATTCGCATGAGTTTCCATTTTCTTTAATAATTCAGGCATACCCTTTATTGAATTCTGGTACTTTTCTTCGGCAGAAAATAACACTTCTCGTGCTTGAGTGTTAGCTCTGTCTTTTGCCGCCTGCGCTTTTATTTTTTCTTGCTCTCTTAACCGCTCCTCATTTTCTTGCTCCATTTTTTTACGAACTTCATATAAAGAATCTAACTCCCGTTTTTGGCGCTCTATTTCTTTCAACCGCTCAAAGCGGTCTAGTTCCATTTTATCCGTATAGGCACCGGAAGCCTCAAAGCCGCCATCAGTTTCTTGAACTGGGTAGCGCTCAATTCTGGCATTAGGATCAACACCTTCATTCAAATATGTATTTTTTCTTTGATACTCTCTACCGACGCCATCAGAGCCTACCTCTTTGTCACCCAGACTATTTCTATCGACAACCCGACCACTCATTGGTATTGGGTCAGGTTCGTTATGCACCTCGATTGGTTCATCATAGGCTTCATATGGGTCATATGTAGTGTTCTTTTTATTATCAAAATTAAGCACCATGTAAACCCCTCCAAAAATAAACACCAAGGCAATCAAAATAAAATTGAGCCTCAATAAGAAACCCATGCTATCGGTGCCAGTTTTGGTTTGGGGGTGATCGCCGTAATCTATTGGATCCTTAATTGCAAAGTCTTTATGAGGTTGTATTAAACCATTGGTCCTGCCGTAATCTTTACTCTGCGGCGCTTGGCCATAGAGGCTATCATTTTCCAGCCTGAATTTAAGCACAATATTTCCAAGCTTAATCTCATCATCAGAGGTTACTGTGGAGTGAGGTACTGACTGGCCGTTCACTTTAGTACCATTTAAGCTTTTGAGATCTCTTATTCTGAACTCACCTGCTGTAAACTCTATCTCCGCGTGCTGTCGAGAAATACCCTTACCACCGAGTACCAAATCACACTCTTTCGAACGACCAATCGTAAATGGAAAATGATGGATATTATAAACCTTCCCAGATTGATCGACTAAAGCAGCATTAGGTTTGTCTTGGCCACCCTGGTCCTCCACCACTTGTGTTTGATCTTCATCCCAATTGCCAACCTGTGTTTGATCCTCGCCCCATAGATTGCCACCAAGTTCATCCATGTCATCATCATCGGTAGAATCATCCAAAGGCGTAGGGATATCCGTAGGACCCAAATCATCCATTGAACCCAAATCACCCATCGATTCAAATGGGTCGACGGGATCATCACTGTCATCATCAGCATCAAAATTCGTAGTTGGACTAGGATCGGAATCTACTAACTCATCAAACGGGTTATTATTATTTTTCTTAGGCACAGAAGACGCTAGCTTCTGCAAGGAAGAGTTTTTACCTGCCTCACTCAATTCCTGACTGGTGTTTTGACTGCCAAAGTAATCGTCATCCTCTTCATCTTCAAAGAGATCAAAGTTATCATCAAGATCACCTAAATCGAACTTTTCAGATAATCCTTCATTTGATTTTTCAGGCGCTGTGTCTTGCGCCTCCGATTTTTCATTCATCTACAAACTACCTAAATCCCAATAAAGGCTGAGTGTACCAGATAACTCTAGGATGAATACACATAAATTGCTATGATTCGTTTCCAATTGGTTAATCTAGCAGCACCAAAATATCTAAAAGATACCAAAACCGGACCCAAAGTCCACAATAATTTACAATACTAGATCTATAAAATCGGTAATATATAGCCGTGAACAAATTTACATCCCCTTACCGATTTAAGCGAAATAACCTAAAACCTGTTCAGAACTAAAAATCAGCTTGCTTGACGAACGATAAAAGTTTTTAATACTAGCCTCTGAATAAATCTGAGAACTAGGTGATATAGCTAATACAGAGTGTGACAAAAGTAGAACACAATCGATATAATGAAAGGTAATTCTGAAACAACCCAACAGAATACCTCTACTGGTGGTAATCTACCCTTGAAAAAACGAATAAAAAAACAGTTTTTCGGCTCCAAAAAGAACGCCAACAATAAACGTACTAGCATCTTTAGCAACAATGTAGAACCGGAGTCTCCGACATTAGACGCATCAAAAAAACATTCGCATGAAGAACCTACATTAGAGCTCACCATAAGAAATTTTACCTATTCGCTAAAGGCATTTAAGTCTGGTGGGATATGCCAAATCCTCCATGGCAAATCGAATCAGGATGGCGCACGTGATGTAAGCGTTAAAATGGTCCAGGAAAAATGGCGAAACAACCCAAATGTTCGACGCCAATTTAGTATAGAGTCTCAAATCATGCGGGATTTGGCACACCCTAGTTTGCCCAAATACTTGTGTCGCGGAGTGGTCAACAACCAGTCCTACTATGCATATGAGTTTATCGATGGTATCCAGTTAATAAACCTATCGCAAAGACCAGACCTCTTCCCAAAAAACATTGTTTCAGGGCTAGCTCTTAGCATTATTAAACAGGCACTCGGCGCATTAGACTTCCTTCATAGTCGCTTAAACCCAATTGTTCATGGTGATATTAGTTCAGAAAATATTCTTATTAACCACCAACAACAAATCTACCTACTCGACTTCGGCTGTGCGCACTATTTAAAAATGCATGGTCTAAATGCAAAAAAGTGGGTAGGCAAACCGTCATTTATTTCTCCAGAGCAAGCAAAAAATCAACCATGGGATCATCGCAGTGACCTATATCAAGTGGGCATTCTCTATTACGAACTCATAACAGGAAAGCGCTGGAACAGGGGCACTGACAAAGAAACAAAACACCAATTTGCAGCAAATGCACCAACCCCAAAACTGGATTTTCTCGCCCATATTGTACCGATACCTGTTTCTATGATTTTGGCAAAAATGCTTCATGCTGACCCAAAACAGCGATTTCAATCAGCCGCTGAAGCTTTGAATGCTTTAAACTCTATGCGCCGTTATCAACCTAAAAAAAGCTTCATAAAAACAAATACCTAATGGGCGACACCGAACATGGCTAATAGCCGCCAACTTCGACCAACACCTGTTCATCGCCTATACTTATTCATGTAAAGTCTTGAAAAGATTTTTTTAAGCCATTTTTCTTATTAAAAATAAAAAAGGTAATCTGTCTCTATGAGTCGAATGAGCACTTCAATCACCCCTGAGCGCAGCCTCAATATCCTCTCACCTTTAGAAGTTCAGGAACTGAAGGACGCCACTAATCTTGAAACACATAGAATGTTCCGTAATGTCGCTTTAGCCATCTTAAACTCTGGATCAATGCATGATGATGCGCAAACAATGCTTTCAAAATATCACGACTTTGAAATTGGTGTTATACAGCAATCAAGAGGCATCAAGATTGACCTTGTAAACGCCCCAGCCGCAGCATTTGTAGACAATACGATTATTCGAGGTATTAAAGATCACCTTTTTTCTGCACTCAGAGATATCGTCTATGTGAGAGCTATTTTACAACAATACCAAAACGTTACCACTGAGACTCAGCTCGGCACAACCGACATGGTATTTCGTATGTTACGCAATTCGGGTGTACTTCGAACCGGTGAAATGCAGCATTTACTTGTGTGCTGGGGCGGCCACTCTATCAGCCGAGAAGAATACGATTATACAAAAAAAGTGGGCTATGAAGTCGGTTTAAGAGGCGGATATATTGTCACTGGCTGCGGTCCAGGCGCGATGAAGGGCCCTATGAAGGGCGCAACCATTGCTCATGCGAAACAACATATCAGAGATGGACGATACATCGGACTGACCGAACCAGGTATTGTAGCATCAGAACCACCAAACCCGATCGTGAATGAGCTCGTTATTTTACCCGATATTGAAAAACGACTGGAAGCCTTTGTACGCCTAGGTCACGGTATTATCGTATTCCCCGGTGGTGTCGGCACTGCAGAAGAAATACTGTATCTATTAGGTATTTTATTACACCCTAAAAATCAACACAGTCCCTTTCCCGTTGTTTTCACTGCACCTAAGCATAGCGCTGATTATTTCACTCAAATCGAAGATTTTTTAACATGTACCCTAGGTGATTCCGTCAGTAAGCGCTTTAAAGTCATCATTGACAACCCCGAGGAAGTTGCCAAATACATGTCAGAACAAATGGAAGAGATCAAGGCTTTTCGGAGAAAGCACAAGGATGCATATTACTTCAATTGGCTGTTAGAAGTGCCAAGAGAGTTCCAAGTTCCTTTTGACCCTACTCATGAAAATATGTCAAAGTTAGCGCTTAGCATGAACCAGAAAACACACGACCTTGCTTCTAATCTGCGAAAAGCATTTTCGGGTATTGTAAGTGGGAATGTGAAAGAAACCGGGATTAGAGCGATTGAGTCCAAAGGACCATTTAAATTAGCAGGAGATGCTAAGATCATGTCTAAACTCGATAAACTGCTACAATCCTTTGTCAAACAAAACCGGATGAAAATAAGCTCGAAAACTTATTCGCCATGCTATGAATTAATCAAATAAAATCATTTAATAGCAAATTTTTATATCCAACAATACAAAAAAATATAGTGGCCATTATTTCAACCGCATTCAAATGAATCATTCATGGCCTTTCTTCGAAATTTGTCGCACAATGATACGCTAATACGAAAACAGATCATAAGAATTGTGAAATGCAAAATAAAAAATTCACAATTAATAAGGACTACAGAGGTGTAATTCTCGCTTCAACTGCCTTAGTCGCTCTTATCATCATAAATACATTCGTGAACAAGTGGGAAACAAGCTTTCAGAATGCATTAGAAGACACGCTAATCAAACAATCTGATTACAGGCAACTGCTGTCCTACCTCCAGGATGCCGAGACTGGACAACGCGGCTTTTTGATCACCAAAAATAACCAATATTTAGCACCTTATAATGCTGCCTTAACAAAAGTTGACGCCTTGATAGACAAGCTTGTTAACGAAGCAGCTGAAAGAGGCCCCTCCTATGAGCCACATTTAAAAAAGATTCAAACCCTTATTCCAAAAAAAATCGGCGAACTTAAGCAAACCATCCAATTGGTCAGAGAAGGCAATGAAATCCTTGCAATAGAAATTGTTAATTCCGATTACGGTAAAAATGTGATGGACGAGATTCGTGTTGAATTACAACTGATACATGAACGGGCGGATTTACGGCTCAACCAAGAAAGAAACATGTTAGCGTTCATAGAACGAGCCAATCGAATTTCAGAACTATCGGTCATCACCATTTTTCTAACTATGATGTTCTATGCGAATAAATCATATAAAATAGCGAAACGATTGAGAGAAAATGAGGCACGACTCAGCACGATACTCAATCACACAGTGGATGGCATTATTACTATTACAGATAGCGGAAAAATAGCCTCTTTTAACCAAGCCTGTACGAAAATTTTTGGCTACGAAGAAAAAGATATCCTTGGCAAAAACATTCAGACACTGGTACCAGACAAGCATCAAACCAATCATGACTCAAGAGATGACCAAGATGTTGAACAAAAAAAAATCATTGAATCGAGCAGAGAAATAACGGGATTACGGGCCTCAGGGGAAGTCTTTCCTGTATCTCTGGCGATATCTAAAACAACTGTAAATAATATGCCAATATATATTGGCATGGTGAGGGATATCAGTATACAGAAAGCCAATGAAGCTGCTATACAAAGATATACCAAACAGTTAGAAACCAGTAACAAAGAGCTTGATGATTTTGCCCACGTTGCATCACACGACTTGAAAGCCCCATTGAGAGGTATATTGCAACTGACCACTTGGATTAAGGATGAACTGACAAACCCAAGCTTACAAGTAACACAATACTTAACGCTCATTCAAAGCAGGATTACCCGTTTAGAACTATTACTCGATGATTTATTAGACTATTCTAGAGTCAATCGAAAACATGGTAAATTCGAGGAAATCAACATACAGGTATTAGTTAACGACATCTTCCAACTGTTGAACCCGCGCCAAGGAATAGAACTCAAACTGCATATCGAGCTAGGATCCATCAGAACACTAGCCGTACCACTGAATATCATTCTTCGTAACTTGATTAGCAACGCGATCAAACACCATGATAAGGAGAAAGGTGTGATCACCGTCACTGCCAAGCCGATCGGCTCAGACTACCTATTCAGTGTGCAAGATGATGGCCCAGGAATTGCCAAGCAATACCATGAACGTATTTTTGAATTATTTCAAACACTTAAACCTAGAGATGAAAAGGAAGGCAGTGGTATGGGGCTAGCTATCATAAAAAAAATTCTGGATATGTACCATAGCAACATATGCGTAGAGTCAGATGGCAAGCAAGGCACACTGATTCAATTTAAGTGGCCAAATGAAAATACCCTAAAACAATATGTTGATTAATAAATTCATGAATCTACCCTAAGAGACTAAAATTAACCATTCAAAACCTATGCTGGTGAACACTTTATGAATCTACTCATTATTGACGATGATACGGTTGATCGCATGAACTCGATACGAAATATCAAAAAAACTGGTATAACAGTTAACGTAGTTGAGGCAGCTTCTGCGGAAAAAGGTATTAGTATCGCGCGCAAAAATACATTCGACATCATTTTATTGGATTATCGACTCCCTGATATGGACGGCCTAAAGGCGCTCAAAGACCTCCGAAAAAACACCACATCAAATACCGCCACCGTCATGCTAAGTCATAGTAACGATGAAGCATTGGCAATAGCATGCATCGAAGCTGGTGCACAGGATTTTATTTTAAAGTCTGAAGTATCATCATCTCGATTAAAACGTGCCATTCTACACGCACAAGAGCGTTTCAAGCTCGAACAAGCCTTGAGGGATAGCAATGAAAAACTTCGGTCATTGGCAGAAAAAGATTCACTAACCGGTCTTTCCAATCGATACTTCTTTGACAAAAGTTTGGAAGAAGGTATCGCCGTTGCCAGGCGCCATCAAACACATCTAGCCTTGATGATATTTGATTTAGATAAGTTTAAATTAATCAATGATACCTATGGGCATGTCTCTGGAGATACTGTATTAAAATCAGTAGCGACACGCCTTAATCGATTAATTAAGAATGAAGATATCCTCTGCCGTCTAGGCGGAGATGAATTTGCTTTGTTACTGGCTATATAGAGCGTTTGATTAAAAAAATTTTTGGCGCACTAGCCATACCAATACCACTAGAAAAAGAGAACTACACCGTTTCCACTAGCATTGGCATAGCTGTCTATCCAAACTGTGCTTCCAACGCATCAGAACTGATAAAATGTGCCGATGCTGCATTATACGAAGCCAAAAAAAAGGGCCTGAATCAATTTCATTTTTATCCAGCTTGCAATCAAGAAAAACAAACTAATATAAACTCTAGCGATCATTACCCAAAAAAGGATTCATCGCCCATTGCTTAATCCATTGTTGAAAGTGCCCAGCCGGCATTGGCTTACTAATACCAAACCCCTGTGCAAGCTTACAACCAAGCTGTTTCAACACGCCACCCTGGCTGATGCTTTCAACACCTTCCGCTAATACCTCTCGGTTTAATACACTGGACAGTTTCACAATACCTTGCAAAATCTCTCGATCCACTTTGCTATCAAGCAAGTCATGCACAAAACTCTTATCAATCTTAATTGTTGATACCTGCAACTGCTTAAAATAAGTAAGTGAAGAATACCCTGTCCCAAAATCATCTAAAGAAAAATTGATGCCCAAATTTTTACAGTCGTGAATAATTCTAGACACTTGATCTAAATCTCTGAAAGCACTGGTTTCGAGTATCTCAAACTCAAGATATGAGGATAAACCTTTAGGGTATTTAGACAAAATATCAATAATTCGATCTACAAAATCGTCTTTTTGTAGGTGGAAAGCACTGATGTTAACACTCACACTTGTATCAATTCCAGACACTTTCCATGACCTAATTTGTGCAAGTGCTGTATCAATCACCCACTCCCCAATCCGAATGGAAAGCTGATTCCCTTCAATCATGGGTAGAAATAAGTCAGGGTGCAAAATGCCCTTCTCAGGGTGCTGCCACCTAATCAAAGCCTCTACTCCAACCACCTCTCCAGTAGCCAAGTTGACTTTAGGTTGATAATAAAGAATAAACTCTTATATCTATCTTTATTCGTATCAAATATATAATACTTACTTTTTCCTAATAGCTTTGCCTGATACATTGCCTGATCCGCTTGACGTAATAATTGATCGGCATCAATACTTTGCTCTTGAGGATAAAAAGTAACGCCAAGACTAGCAGACACTTGATGCTCATGCTGTATCCATGGTTTCAATGTGGAAGCAGCTTCTAGCAGCCTAGCTAAGGTGGTCTTGCAGGCAAAGGGGGCTCCCAGATTAATCAAAACTGCAACGAATTCATCTCCACCTATACGTGCCAACATATCCCCTTCTCGGATGACGCGCTTCATGTCATTCCCCAGAGAAACAAGCAGTCTATCTCCTTGTTCATGGCCATAATAATCGTTAATCATCTTGAAACCATCTAGATCCAGATAAACGACCGCAATATAAAGATGATCATCAAGGTCAGCAATTGCTCGGTGGAGGAAATCAGACAATAAGGCTCTGTTGGGTAACCCAGTTAAAGGATCATAATGAGCAAAGTGCTCTAATTGCTTTTGATGCAATCTGATCTCTTCGGCCATCTTCAAAAATGCTTTGCCCAAACGAGAAAACTCATCACCTCCTTTCACAGTAAAATCTACATCAAACTCATTCTTTTCTATAAGAGTGTCACGAATAGACGTGACAAT
>JAYPYM010000100.1:0-4426 GCA_038135915.1 Gammaproteobacteria bacterium | reverse complement strand
GCACCATCCTCTAAGGCAACTAATGCACGGCTTACGCTATTAGATAGCCAAAAAATGACAATAAAAATAGTGACCAATGAACACAGCATGATCAGACCGTAAGAAATCATTGCCTTTTGCAAATAGGTAAAAACATAGGGTTTAGCCGTGTAGACAAAAATATCCCAATGCCAGTTTGGGTAATGAATAAAAACAACCAAAGGGCTCAATACACGCCCTAAACCACTACCAGCAGCTGGTATCACAACACCGGGCTTTAGTTGACCACTTAACAGGCCAGCGATCTGCTTTTCAACGGACTCTTGTTCATGATTATGCGAAAAAATTCTTTTTTTTGTTTGTGAATTAAAAATGATCGTAGAAACTCTTGGGTTTAGATGCCCTCCTATTTCCTCCATCACTTTATTTTGAGCCGAATCTTTATAAAATAAGCCATCAATCATACTTATTTCGGTATGCATCTTATTCTGGCGATCGATCTTTTCGATAAAGTGATAGGCTACCTCCTTCAATTTTGCGGCTTCTAACTCAATTATTTTGTCCATTAGAATAACAAAATTGATGGTGATGATGATCACGATTGGAATGACAATCGAAGGAAATATAAATAAATTTAACCGCGTCTTAAATTTAATTTAGCCGCCCTCCAACGTTCTTCAAACCGAACCTTATCATTACAGCTCACGACACGAAAATAAAAGCACTCCCGTATGCTAGGCTTTAAGCCTACCCTAATTCACCTAAAGGGTACATAGTTAGTAGGCATATTGATATTGTTGAAAGTGACAGGAGATAGTTTGATAACGCAAACCGGCCAATAACTTGAACCTATATGAATATATTTAAGCGAATAAATTAGACTGGTAAACTGAAACGAAACTAAAAACAAACCATCATGTTTTTCGATATTTTTGAATCAAACGGCGTTGTTCGGCCATCATAGTTGGAAACGGCACGCCTTTACTAAGCTGCACTACACACTCACCAGGACAACGACGCAAAATCGTACCTTTAACCTCGTGCACGCTCTGGTCTGAAAACTGTATATTCCCAGAAATTGGATCCCCTTCCTGACCCAAAAGATCAATCTGCTCATCTGCTACAACAACCCTAACGCCCTCTTCCGACATATCTAACACCTGAAAACGAGCACCAGAAAGTGATACAAACTGCTTTTCTGACAATGGATAAACAAGCCTGAAGAATTCTCGTTTTTCGTCTTTCAATATATCGCCTCTAACTTTTTACTAGCTTAGATTCTATCTTATATATTATAAATTCTAGCCCATTTCAGCACATAAGTTTAAAATGCCATTTAAGCTGAAATAGACTGAATCCAATTTAAATGAAGAGTAGCTATTATTTTGTTAGACTCAGCGCTTAATACCAACCTAGCCCTTGTTGTTGTATTGCAAACCTTCTGGAAAAAGCCTGAAACTGATTAAATTATGCTCAATCTAAAGGGAAATATTGGGATCACCGTTGTCGGCACGATCGTATTTGCTGCAAGTCAATGGGCTATTGTTTCTATACTAGCTAAGATGAGTGGCCCGACCCAGGTAGGCATTTATGCGCTCGCCATGTCAATCACTGGGCCAATATTTGCTTTAGCAAATATGAACTTAAGAGCTGTGCAAAGCACTGACGTTTACGAGCAATTCTCTACGTCAGATTATACAACTTTTCGAACACTAACCTCTATTTCAGCTTTGAGCATCATTATTGTCATAGCTTTGCTTTTCAATAAGGCAATAGAAGTGGCGGGGTTTATATTGGTTTACGGTATAGCCAAATTTTTTGAATCTTTTTCTGAATTAAGATATGGTCAATTTCAAAAAGCTGAGAGAATGGACCTTGTATCAAAATCCACCATGTTAAGAGGCCTGTCTTCGCTGTGCATATTTAGTATCACCTTTCATTTAACCAATAACCTTATTGCATCAGGGCTCTCAATTGCTTGTTGTTGGGGGCTTATTGCTTTCCAATTTGACAAATGGCAGGCAAAAGAGATTGGGTATTCTACATTAACCAATACATTAAACTTTAACATTTCAAACATAAAATCATTGGCTTTAAAGGCCGCTCCACTTGGGTTTACTGTGTTTACCAATACACTCAATGTAAATATTCCGAGATACTTTTTAGTGGAGCAAATGGGAGCGTATCAACTTGGGATATACTCTGCTTTATCCTACTTCATCGTCGCTGGAGCAACATTGATAAATGCAATGGGTCAAAGCGCCACCCCACGGTTAGCAAAGTTATACGCCACCAATCTTGAAGGCTTTATGAGTCTTCAAATAAAATTGCTATCTGTTGCATTACTAGTTTCTATAGCAGCCCTTTTGGTGGCTCTACTTGCAGGAAACCAAATTCTAGTACTTTTTTTTACAGAAGCATTTATCACACATGATCATTTATTTCCTTGGGTGATGGCAGCAGGATCATGCATGCATTGTAGCTCAATGATTGGCTGTGGATTAACTGCAATGCGAGAGTTTAAAGTACAGGCAAAATTATCTGTGTTAGTTGTGCTTATTTTATTTGCCTGCTGTTATCCTCTGATCAAACTATATGGAATGGTCGGGGCTGCTCTGGCAATCATGATTGCATACATCATCAAATTCATTATTGCTTGTATTATTATGAAAAAATCTTTATCAAATAGAGTATTCACTGATTCCAGAAGACCGATATAAATATTGAGGCCGAAAATGTATAACCAGAAAAAGAGAGCTGTACAATAATGAGAGTGCTGCATTGCATTTTTGCCTTAGAGTCAGGCGGTGCTGAAACACAGCTTCGTTTACTCTCAAATCATATGGCTCACAATCGCACAGAAACTGCCATTTTTTTTGTCAAAGGAAAGCCTGACAGCAAATCAAAGGTCAAGTACTACCAATGTGAACAGTCGCGATACCCTTGGTTCTTGATTAAGGTTATCAGCTCCGCTATTAAAGATTTCAAGCCTGACGTTATTCAAGCCTGGCTACCAGCTCCAATCAATGTTGCCACACTAATAGCAGGGAAAATTAACTCAGTACCGGTTATTTCTAGTATCCGAAATAGAAGTCAAGTCAACAACATGCAAAGATTTATTTCATACCTATTTACACTTACGTTAGCCAGTAGAATTATTACCAATAACCCTATATCCCAATCTAGTACTGCCTATCAATTTCTTTTTAAAAAACTAAAAGGTGTGGAAATACGAAATGCAATCTGTGCTTCATTCTTGAGCAAAGATAAGCCTCTTATAAAAGATAATAAACAATTCACGATTTTATTTGCCGGACGTCTTACCGAACAAAAAAACCCAAGTCTGCTGATCAAGGCCCTTTCTCTGCTAGATAAACCAATACTAGAAAATATAGCGCTCAATATATGCGGCGTTGGCGAGCAAGAACAAAAACTGAAGAACTTAACAGTTTCTAATCGACTAGAATCCAACGTACGATTTCATGGTTACAAAAAGGACTTAAAATCTTTCTTCTTAAAGTCTCATTTGCTAGTTTTACCGAGCATCTATGAAGGTATGCCAAATGTCGTCGTAGAAGCGATGTCCATGCAAGTACCGACTCTCATTTCAGACATTGAGGTACACAAAACGCTTTTTTGTTCTGGTGAGTGCGTTTTCTTCGCTAATAATGATTGCCTTTCTCTCGCAAAGTCCATTGAAAAATTTTACAGACAACAAGTCAATATTTCCAAGATGCAAGAAAAAGCAGATGAATTTGTTGCAAAATGCAGCATTAAGCATGTAGCTGATCAATACCTTGAAGCCTATGAAGCAACGATATACCAAAACAACATAAGAACGATCGGTAACCAAGCACACTAAACAGACAAGCTACATTGCTAATGTGCCAAGAGAAATGCCATAAGCACTGAGTTAATCAATTTCCAGCAAAAGAGGTAAACAATGCCTAATGTGGTATTAAATGCAAGCACACTGATTAAAGGCGGTGCAATCCAGGCCTGCGTTGCTTTTATCAAAGAAGCCTTAAAAACAAAGCATGAGATCGATTGGTTTTTCATCATTTCTTCGGAGATAGAGGAAGAACTACAGCGCTTTCACATTCAAATTCGACAACACAAAAACACGCTGGTCGCCGCATCGCCAGCCAGGAATCGTAAGAGCAGAGCATTGATCAAAGCGCATGTTGAGCGAATAGCCCCAGACGCTGTCTTTACCTTTTTTGGCCCTTCTTATGTGGTATTTCAAGTGCCACACTTACTTGGCGTTGCCGACCCATGGATCACTCACGCTACATGGTTAGCAATCAGAAAAAAAGGGGGAGTGAGCGCACTGATTCGACTCCTTGGTATTTATGTGTACAAACGGATTTGGTAACAAAAAGCTGACCGCTGGGTGGTTGAAGCAGAATGTGCGAAAAAGGGAATGGTAAAACGCATGGGTCAGGAT
>JAYPYM010000099.1:0-14894 GCA_038135915.1 Gammaproteobacteria bacterium | reverse complement strand
CTAGAAGGAACTGTTAAGAAACCTACAGCAGAGATAGGCTGGCCGCTATCTGAAAGCCAACTTAATTCATAGCAAGTCCAATAGTCAAAGCCATTAAAAGGCATAGTGTTTTCCGGCACACTAAAAGAGGCCCTAGTGCTTGATCGTTCGATGGTTTCCAATAAGTTTGGATCATAGGATTTTGGATAATTAACTTGTCGACCTAATACATTCAGAGATTTCAAAACAGATTCCAACCAGAAAATAAATTAACTTCTAAGACCTCTACCATTACTGAGCAAATACAGGGCAACGAAAAAGAGAATCAACACGAATACAATAATCATGCTAAAAGAAAGTGTAACAGATACATGTGTAACCCCCAGCATACCAAAGCGAAAGGCATCTATCATATACACAATTGGATTAACCATAGAAACTGTTTGCCAAAAGTGAGGCAAAAGGTCTAATGAATAAAAAACACCACCTAAATACGTAAGTGGTGTGAGAATGAAAGTGGGAACGATGGAAATATCATCAAACTTAGTAGCAAAAATGGCATTGATAAACCCACCTAAGGAAAAAAGCACTGCGGTTAAAAATAACGTAATCAAAGTTATACCATAATGCTGGACTTCCAAATCAGTAAAAAACAATGACACCGCTGTCACGATCAAACCAACGCAAAGACCTCGTGTGACCCCACCCAACACATAGCCAAGCAAAATAACCCAATTCGGCGTCGGTGATACTAACATTTCCTCTATACTACGCTGGAATTTAGCACTGAAAAAAGAAGAAACCACATTGGCATAAGCGTTGGTAATAACGGACATCATTATCAGGCCTGGTACAATGTACTGCATGTAATCAAAGCCACCCATTTCACCGATCCGAGCACCAATCAAATTACCAAAAATGACAAAATATAGCGTTATGGTAATCACGGGAGGGATCAAAGTCTGTACCCATATTCTTAAAAAACGCTTTATTTCTTTGTACAAAATAGTGTACAAGGCTATGAGTGCATCTTTCAAAATCAATGTTTACCTACCTTATATAGACCCAGCATCTTCTTCATTTAATGGGCTGGACTTGGTTAGCTTTAAAAACAATTCTTCTAATCGATTGCTTTTATTTCGCATACTCAAAACATCAATGCCTTCGTTACGAAACCAGTCAAATACATCACATAGGGATTTTCCTTTTTGAATCTCAACTTCTAATGTTTGACTGTCTACTAAGCGCGCAACTATTTCTGGAATATGAGGGACTTCATTCAAACTCAAAGACAGGTCAAATAAGTAACTCTGACTACCAAGCCGACCGAGCAAGTTTTTCATAGAAGTACAAGTAACAATAGTGCCATGATCAATGATTGCAATATTCTTACATAACTGCTCTGCTTCCTCTAAATAATGTGTCGTAAGTATAATAGTGGTACCGGCTGCATTTAGGTCTCGCATGATAGACCACATAGATCGTCTAAGCTCTATATCAACACCTGCCGTCGGTTCATCAAGAATTAATAATTTCGGGTCATGCATCATTGCCCTAGCAATCATTAAACGGCGTTTCATACCACCCGAAAGCAGGCGAGCCTGTTGATGACGCTTTTCCCATAACGACATAAGACTCAAGAGCTCTTTGGCTTTGGGCAGTGCTAAATGCCTACTAATGCCATAAAAACCAGCTTGGTATAGCAAGATATCCAGAGGTGTTTCAAATTGATTAAAATTAAACTCTTGAGGCACAACGCCTAAGTATTTTTTCGCTGTCGAAAAATCTTGATCAATGTCTGTGCCGTATATTTCCACCAAACCACTGGTCTTACGTACCAAAGAGCTAATGATACCAATAGTGGTTGATTTACCAGCACCATTCGGACCGAGCAATGCGAAAAAATCACCGGTCTCTACCTTAAGACTTAAACCCCTTAGCGCCTTAAAGCCATTATCGTAGTCTTTTGTTAAATTTTTGATTGATAAAGCCAAAGATGCCACTATATTAGCCTAAAATTTCTATCACTTTATTTAGTTACAAAAACGTCTAATTTAGAGCGCTTATGCAAATGATACAAGAAAATTCTAAACTATATTCTAAAACGCCGCCAAATATTCACGAATTTCCTCAAAAGTTGCTAGCTCGGCTGGGCAAGATATCAACAAAATACTCCATGAGTATTGAACAGCTCACAATGCCTGTGAAATACATCTGCCTAAGGCTTAACACCCAGCACCATCTATTCAACACCTTAACTCATGAAGTTAACTCTATGGCACTTAGACCCATTGAATGGAGCAACCTTTATGGGGTGAACCATTGCTTTTATCTATTAGCCGCGAAAAAGTATTTAATCACTGAAAACCCCTTATTTAAATTAGGAAGCTACTATATTCAGAGCCTTTCAAGCCTTTTCACCGCATGCCAACTACATCCAAAACCGGGAGAAGAAGTGTTGGATTTAACAGCTGCTCCTGGAGGAAAAACACTCATCCTTGCAAACATCATGAAACAAGAGGGTAGATTAGCTGCAGTTGAAGCCCAAAAAAGCCGCTTTTTCAAACTACAGCATCAACTGAAAAACCACCAAGCGGATTGGGTCGCAACCTACTGGGCCGACGGCCGTACCATTGGAAGAAAATGTCACGAACGATTCGACAGAATATTACTCGATGCACCCTGCTCTTCTGAGGCTAGAATCGACAAGAATATTCCTACAAGCTGGGAACATTGGTCAATAAAAAAAGTCAAGTCATGTGCAAGGCTTCAGTTCGCCTTGCTAAAATCGGCTTTTAATGCGTTAAAAGTTGGCGGCACAATGGTCTACAGCACATGCACACTAGCACCTGAAGAAAATGAGATGGTCATAAATAGATTTCTTCATGCTTTCCCTGGACAGATTCTCCCGGAAACCATTAACACGCTAACCATTCCAAATTTGAAAACTAAATGTGGATTTACAATGTGGGAAGAAAAGCAACTTCTTCCAGGCTGTCAACAATCTATTCGGCTACTACCCAACGATTATTTTTCAAACTTTTTTATATGCCGATTAAAAAAAATAGGGTAAACGCTTTGCTATACCCGACATTCTTACCTCATATGAATGATCATCGATCTAAAGCTTTTGGATTAGACTTAAGCCCTATTACTAAATTAATAAAATATAACCTGCAAAATTGACTAGCATTTCATTTCAGGTATAATTCACTCATCAACAAAACCTAATCTAGTTACGAAACTATTTAATAGATAAGAAGTAATCTAATATGTTCTTCAGAACCTCGAGTACACCAGCCGAAACTGCTACAACAAGCTCAACCCCACACCGAACCACTACCGAAGCAACTAGCGAACAATCGCGAGTTGAGAGAGGTACTCGTTCTATGGGCAGCACACCCGCCACCTACAAAAAAAGACCGTCAACTGAATACGATAAAGTGAAGATACTAAAAAAACTGATAGAGCAAGGCGTCACTCAAGAGTTGCGGCATATCACAGGCATTCATGGTACTTACGAATGTCTCAGTCAATTAAGGAGCGACCTAGAGTTCTACAACGCACAGCTGATTGGCGGAAAAAAATTTTTAACCAGCATACAAAGCAGAGACAATCAAAAAAACCCCAGTGTCGTATTACAGGTACCTCATTCATTATTTACCATTGACAGCGGGTTTGTCACGCTGGATATCGCTGAAAAACTGTTAAAAAGAGCTGAAGAACTAGAACACAGCAAAGATAAGGATGATATTGATTTTGTCCGATTAGTGCATATTATGGTTGCAGATGCAGTTGTAATACCCGCAGGTATTTACGGCAACAACCTAGGCCTAGTAAGCTTTAATCACAAAATCTTAGATAAGCTATTGCAAAATCGAAATGCTTTACTCCTTGGGTTATCAGGCGGATTTAGGGAAGCAAAAAAACCGAATTTAAACTACCCGGACGACCTTCACTCTATCACGGAATATGACGGGAAAAATGGGCTGGCCATGAACGCAGTGATGAATGGCGCAGATATCACCCAAATCGTCACCCCTGGTCCCGATTTATTGTATACTAAAGTACCAAAATGGTATGAAAACTTTCTGGCAGATCGAAATATTCCTGTATTCAATGCCCCACTTTTTCCAATCAAAACTGAAAATGATGAGGGTCTTGAGCCAGTCATCGCAATGAATTCTTATGTTGGCAAAACAGTTAGTACAGATATGTATCTTCGTGAGCTCACTGATAAAAACGCCGCCAATAAATCTGCAGCAGAAAAGGCAGCAGAAACTATCATTGAAGAACTAAACGATATGTTAGATTTAAAAGGTGATGAACGCTTATCCACTGCTGATTTAAAAATCAAACACCTTTGGCAAGCATTAAACCAAATCACGGTAAATAGGCTAGATGCATCCCTGTTAGGAGATGAGCATCCATGGATCGAAAAGCTTAACAAAGAAGAAGTAAGTCAGAAAATTAAAAAACTAAGTAAAAAACAAACAAAATCTCTGGAAAAAAGCAAAAGAAAGTTTTATGGAGAAGTCAGGAAAAATAGCGTAATTGTTTCATTAATCCAAAAAGCAGCAAACTCAGCATTCTACAACTTTACATTTGAAGACACTAAATGCCGACTTCGGATGGTACAGAATCTAACAAATTATATTGAAGAAAACACTAACGTTCTTGAACTCCAAAGTGAGTTAGACAAACAAAGAGCTGCTTTAGCAGAAGCGGAAAACGCACTAGAGAAACTTAAGGACGATGAACAAAATTATCAGAAAGAGTACCTAGCAAATAAAGATCAAGTTGCTAAATTAAGTAAGAACAAACGAACAAAGCCAAACAATAAAGATCTCATCAAGCACACAAGCTTAAGGGATATCTTTAAAGCAAAGCAAGAAAATGCTAAAGATGCACAGAAGCAAAAGAGAAGTGAAATTGAAGATGCAAAAATAAAAGTTAGCGAAACTCTGTTAACAATCGAAAGTATTATTTTAGATACAGAAAGCAAATACATTGATGGTAGGCTTGATTTATCCGGTACTGACCACTTATCAACCGCATTAAGAGATGATAGAGCCTTGATGCTCGAACAATACAAAAAAATGAATTTTTGTATGAACGAAGATGAGACCAAGGTTGACACCAAGCAGATAAAGGTATTTACGGATCGATGCCCAAGAGCGCCAGAAAAAGCAAGCTGGTCTAATTCCATTCTTATGAATCAATTAAGTTGGATGGGGAGAGGATTGTTAAAAGACATTCGGGAACAAAACTACACCGAAACGGCCAGAGACCTGTTAAGGCCCACTTGGACTCTGGGTTGGACTTTGGCTAGTATGGGGCAAGTTTCATGCGACTTGAGCTCTGTAGCTAAAGTCGCTGCTCCTGCAGCAATTTTTTTACCGAAACTGATGTTTGGCAAACCAAAGCTCGATACAAATCCCGACTCATCCAGCTTAGTTGAAAAAAAGTCTTTGCTTGAGAAAGCAAAAGCACAATCACAACATGCAATGCATGCTGAGAAATATATCGAAATCAAGAGAAAACAACGGTCAGACTACCAGGGGCGACGCATCTCCCCACTCACCCTGGGCGACATTCCAGTTTACTCGACCATATTCGGCGCAGCTGCAGGCGCTCACTATCTATACAATGAAGTTCGCTCAAACCCAGTTGGTACTGCAGTGAATATAGCTTCAAGCGCTTCACAGGTAGGTATCGGTCTACTACCCTTCATCTTTTCGACTCCAGATAACGAGGAAGCTCAAACACCCAGAGTATCCAAGCCAGATACCAAACAAAGCGAAATTAGAGAAGCCTCATAGCAAAATTAGCAAGACGGCTTTAATCATCGAGGCATCATAGACTTTATTAACTCACTCAAAAGTATTGATTAAGAACATCATGATTAACAAAGCCATAAGCACCAAAATCTGGTACTGTTGCATTCTCACATTTTTTTCTAGCGCAGTGAGAGCCTGAAGTTGCTTTTCCTGGATTTTCGACTGACTTCTTAGTTCAGCAATAATGTGATCTACCAGCTCTGGTATTTTCTCAATTTTTTCAACCCAAACAGGGTCTTTTTTTCGCAGGCTACCAAATAGCGACTCCAGAGACTCAAATTCAGGCAACCATTCTTTTAAGATACCTCGACACACTTGCCAAAAATCCCAGTCATCAGCAAATTCTCTCATGACCTGAATTAATGACTCATCTCCAACTGCTTGGAAAGAGGGCTTATATCCAGACTTTAAAAGCTCAGGGCCGAGAAAAAACCACACTAAGTCCTTAGCTTGGATTCTAAGCCTGGCATCTACTTTACCTTTATACTGATTAACCAAACGAACGCCATCAACCGTGAAAATCATGTATAGAGAGTAAAAAGGATCTCGAGCTTTCAACGCAACTACTTTGCCTGAGTTATTATTGAAGGCCGTTTTCAATCCAGGATTAAGCTCTAAGCCCTTGTTTAATGTAATCTCGATGCATAGCAATAACCACCTTTCGAGCATACCCGGCTCTATGTTGCTACGCCACTGCTCTGAAGACATGCTGCTTTCCTTTGCCATTTATTATTTGCTACAACCCATTAGCGGCAATTCACTCCTGTCACTATTTATTTATGCCTGTCACAACAGCCGATACCCTATACTGAAACGAAACACAGTCGTAAGGCTTTTACAACACACCTTAAAATCTGATCAATATTTGCTCAGCACATAAACCAAATTAAGCACTGGAATCATCGGTACCTACTGCGCACTATTTATTTGAGAGCGTATCCTTGGTAGTTATTTGCTAATACTGAGACTTTCCTTTAGATAATCAGCCAGCAACGCCAAAACAGACTAAAAATTAATCGAAAATAGATTATCTAAGCTCACCAAATGTTGGTTTTCTCGTATTCTACACGTGTCATTATCATCATCAACTTTCAGTCACGCGCCATGTAGAAGAAGATGACTGAATTGTTGATTATTTAAACGAAACGGAAACAAAATCGCATAAACAGCACATGTTACTGCAACCACTGTAACAATTCACCTGCCTAGGCAAAGTTCTCACAGAATTTTTACAGCCAAATATGAGTATGTAGGAAATATTAAGTGCGAGATAAAGAGTTTGGAGGGGTATAAAAAAACCATCCCTGGATATGCGCTTTGGCGTCGGTTTGCGCAGTGACAATTCCTTGATTTTTTTCTCTAGAACAAGTTAGTACCGATATTTAACATTAAACCCATTCTGATTTGCATTCATTGACCATCCAACATCCTGACTTAACAACCTTTTATGGGCCGGTAGCAGAGTATGCTGTAATGCCGGTCTAAAAATCACTTTATTTAGTAACTTGGAGAATATGCTTTTCTTTAGCACCGCCTCCGAATTTACATCTTGTAACAAGACTTCCATATGGATTTCATGATCCCGTTCAAAGGCGCTAGAAATCATTGGGGCTAATAGGCTAACACTTAACATAAATGCGACAGTTAATCTTTTCACCCTACACCTCTTACTACTACTGAGTGTCTTGGTTTACAATATAAACGCGATATTCACTCTACTTACACTTTTAATATTAGACAAGCATCATTCGAAGTCAAAAATTAACCGCCAAAAAATTGTAACCGATTCAAATAAAGGCGTTCTATTTTAGCCATTTATATTGGACACAAGAAGATACATGAATGCACTTAACATTTAAAAAAATTAGACACTTAATATGGAATCTATCGCTACATATCTCTTTATTTATTTGCGTACTAGGACTGCAGTGGAGCATACTTGCATCCTTTAATTTTGGTTATGCGCAACTATATGACACTCTAAACATTAAGGAACATATCGAAGAGTTTGGACCACAAAATAAATACAAAGTAGACTTTGCTACCACCTCTGACCAAGAGCGAATATCACTATTTGGTGAGATCGTACAAAGTATTCATCAGTCAGGTAAAGGCCTCGAAAAAATAGCCTATCATAATCATGAAGGTATTGAGTTTCAGTTATTACGCATTCCAGAAATCATCCACCTACAAGATGTTGCACATTTGCTCGACTTATTCTTTCAAAGTGTATTATTTGCATGCCTAGGCTTTAGTTTTCTATGTGTTTTAGGCTACCGGTTTAACCTACCTCTTTATTCACTTTTTCACACTTCTATACTTTGGGTTTCTATATCCTGCATATTAGGCGGCTTACTTTTAATAATTGGACCAGTTAAGGTGTTTTATTGGCTACACACAGTCGTCTTTCCAAGTGACCACCAATGGTTTTTCTACTACCAAGAGTCACTCATGACTACGTTGATGAAGGCTCCAGACCTATTCGGGGCAGTGGGATTATTATGGTTCATACTGTCAATGTTGAGCTTTATCATACTCTACAGTGTGGGCAGCAAGTATTATGGTATGGCAATGAAGGGCGGTGTATAGAATATATTAGGGAAACGACTAGAATTAATCGAAAAGCGGAGGCCAACGCCTATTACAAGAATAAGCGTCGGCCTCTGCTTTTTATAATGAGTAGCGCCGGTTCAGTGCCAGCGAACTACTCACTAAACCTTACTCACCAAATTGGCAGGTAATGCCTGAATCTGGATTCGCGCCAAGAAGCTCGCCACAGATGGCCCCACGAAGGTATGCTTCTTCAAGATCTGACCTACTACTAGCATCTCCGCCGTCGTCACTGCTACTACCACCGCCGCCAAATAAGCTACCACAGCCTGTAGTGAATAGAACAGTTGCAGAAAAGATTAAAAAACCTTTAAGGATCTTTTTACTAAACATAATTCTTCCCCTATTTTATAGTTTTGGTCTCTAGTTATTATTAATTAAGTATTTAAAATGTATTGAAGATAATAAAAGTAAACATCCCCTAAATCTTACAATAAGTACTACATCCTCTTACAATTTCATCAAACAAACAAAATTGTAAAGCCACTAGCTGAAGCATAACGAAAACCAATTATTCATGTCAACTATAAATCATACACATTTTAACTAGGGCCAATACAAAAAAAGAAAGCTTAATGCTATACGGATTGTATTGAAATAGTATTGGTTTTTAAGCTTGCAATCCATGCCCCTAAGCGGGCCCAGTTACTCAGTGGTACAAACACTCAGCCAGAGAATAATTTGTCTCTACATATGGCTTTTTTCAAGATAAAGCCTAGGTGTATATATCCACTTCTTGTTCTTTAGGGACATGATTTTTGTTTGGCTGTTACCAATACAAACCAGCGTTAATAGATCAACCTGATTAATATCTAAGCCCCCTAAGGTAGTCCAAGTAATTTGCTCATCTTCGCGTGTAAGCTGCTTACACAATACCACTGGTGTATCAACAGAACGAGCGTTGATCAAAATTTCCTTAGCTTTGGATAACTGCCAGTGTCTTTGCTCTGATTTTGGATTATAGAAGGCAATGACGAAGTCACTTTCAGCAGCAGACTGAACTCTTTTTTCAATGGCCTTCCAGGGGGTTAGCAAGTCTGAAAGGGAAATGGTACAAAAGTCTTGTCCAAGCAATGCGCCTAATCGGCTAGAGGCAGCTTGTATCGCAGAAACACCGGGAATAACCTCGATATCAACACTAAACTTCTTTACCTCGTGTAAAAGCTCAAATACACGTGTAGCCATTGCATAAATGCCAATATCTCCACTTGATAAAAGCGCTGTTGTTCGACCTGAAGCCGCCAAGTCTAGCGCTCTTTTAACACGCTCAGTTTCTTGACCCAAAGGCAGTGCATGTAACTTTTTATCTGCGATGAGGGGCCCAAGATATTCCAAATACAACCCATATGCCACCAGCTCAGTCGATTGCCTGATCGCTTCTATCGCGTTTTGGGTCATAAAACCCTTATCACCCGGTCCGGTACTGACTAAAAATAACTTACCCATAAGTAATATAGTTTCTTCCTAATTAAAATAACTCATTTTAGTAAATGAATTATTTGAGTAATATCAGCTTGTAATTGACTACAATCTCTCACCAGGTTTATTAACAAAGGCTCATGGGATTGATAAAGCCAACCGAAAAATCTTACTAAACCCTTTATAAGGCAGTTTCTTATTGCCTTAGCACAAGGTCAGTAAAGGCTTACATAAATAGTCGCTTAATTCAATACGGTTTTACCAACCCTGCATACGCTATGACTCATAAAAAGGTGGTCCGTGATTAAATATTTTTCTTTTGCTTAAAAGCTACATTTTGATCTCACGGAAGAAATTAAGACTGGCAAAACTTCCTATAATATTGGAAAGACAAGCCTAAACTTCTCGATGCAAAGAAACTCAACATTGAAAACCATAAGCCATGATTACCCCAGTGCTGAGTACAAAACCAAACTGGAAAAAATACACAAACCACAGAAAAAATCATATTATCACGCATTACTTTAGTTAGCGCCGTTCCAATGAAAATCCCATCTAAAATAAAGCAGGCAAATGAGACCAAGGGCAAGCAAACAATCCATATCAGATATTCAGGCGCCAAAGCCAAAATCTCATCAATATTTGTCAGCAAACCAACCAAGCTTTCAGCACCAACAGCAAAACAAAACGTAAGCGAAATCGAAGTTAGGATCGACCAAAAACAAATCACCCGACAAGTGTTAAAAAACTCAGCCTTTTTTCGGCCGGCCCAAGCTGCTCCCATCATTGCTTCGGCCGCATGAGCAAACCCGTCCAGACCTAACGCAATCATTAATAAAAAATTTTTAAGTATTTCATTTAACGCTAATATATCTTTCCCCAGCACTGCGCCTTGGCGGGTGAAAAAGATAAAAGTTAGCATTAAGAAAAGTGTTCGTACAAAATAATGAGCGTGAATATGAAACATTGACTTATATGCTTGAAAATCAAACAGCATACTCAATTCAACATTACCTGGAAGTCTGAACAGTTGGCGCCTTATGAAATAAATTCCATAGAACAAACCCAACCACTCACTGATCAAAGTTCCCCAAGCAACACCCGATACACCCATCTCCATTTGAAATACGAAAAACAAGTTCAAGACTATATTTATACCATTTGTAAAAATAGCCAAGAACATAGGCACTTTCGTATTTTGATGCCCAATAAACCACCCAATCACAACGAGCGTTGACAGCGCGGCTGGACCGCCCCAAATGCGTATTTTAAAATAATCAACTAGATGTTGCTGGACATCTCCTGGTGGCGAGAAAACATATAGCGCCCCATACAACAGCCAGGACTGGAGTAAAATCAAGCAAAGCCCAATCAATAGCGACTTCACTAGCCCCATTAAAATAAGCGTTTTTAGCCTACTATGCTGCGCTAAACCGAAGGCTCCAGCAGTTAAACCAGTGATACTCGCTTTTAAGAAACCGACACCCCAATAGATGGTGGAAAATAATGTTGCACCCACACCAACGGCTGCCAAGTATTGGCTATCATCTAGATGTCCCATGATCGCTGTATCAGCTAAGCCAAGCAAGGGCAAAGACAGATTCGAAATAATCATTGGCCACGCTAACCGCCATACTTTCTGATGCAAGGCTTTATCATTCAGCCCTACAACTAAAGTACTGATAGCTTTAATTCGCCGATTTCCAGTTGATTGCAAGCTATTCTCCAAGCAGTTTGAATTTTAAAGCAACTTTTAAGCAAGTAGAACTAGCTATGTCAGTGAAAGGATGAGCATGAGATTAAGCATTTTTTCATTCAGTCTTCCGATTTGCTCCTAATTTAGCAAGCATAATTAATGCTTTTAAAGTAAACCAGCTGACTTATTCTTTCTTGCGACGACGTTTCATGAAAAAATTTTGTATCATCATTTTAGATTCAGCTTCATATAGACCGGAAGAAACTTTAATTTTGTGATTAAAACACTTAGCATTCGGCAAGTCTAAGCCACTGCCCAACGCACCTGCTTTGGGTTCGGACACAGCATAAACGAGCTCTGCAACTCTCGCATGAATCATAGCGCCAAAACACATACAACAAGGCTCGATAGTAACAAACATACGAGTATCTACCAAACGATAGTTACCCAAATGAAGTCCGGCCTGTCTTAAAGCATTTATTTCAGCATGAGCAGTAGGGTCAGAATTAAGCACAGAAGAATTCATTCCCTTTCCTAAAATATCACCCTCACGGCTAACTAGTACTGCACCGATAGGCACCTCACCTAAGTCCTCCGCTTCTCTAGCCAGCTCTAAAGCCAACGCCATGTAGGCTCTATCTCTTTCTGAATACACAGCAATAAAGGCCTTAGAATAAAGGCTTTACTCCCATTCAATCGTTGCTGGTGGCTTTGAAGAAATATCGTAAGTGACTCTAGACACACCCGCCACTTCATTAATAATTCTATTAGACACCTTTTCCAAAAACTCATAGGGCAAGTGTGCCCATCGAGCGGTCATAAAATCGATTGTTTCCACAGCCCTTAGCGCAATCACATATTCATATTGCCTAGCATCCCCCACCACACCAACAGATTTAACAGGCAGGAATACACAAAACGCTTGGCTTACCTTGTAATACAGCTCAGCCGCTTTCAGCTCATCGATAAATATTCGATCAGCTTTTCTTAAAATGTTTGCATATTCGTCTTTAACTTCACCCAGAATACGCACCCCTAAACCGGGGCCAGGGAATGGGTGACGGTAGACCATGTCATAGGGCAAGCCTAGCTCCAAACCCAATTCACGAACTTCATCCTTAAACAGTTCTCGTAAAGGCTCCAAGAGCTTTAGCTTCATATGAGCAGGTAAACCACCTACATTATGATGAGACTTAATCACAGTTGCTTTGCCAGTTTTTGCAGCCGCAGACTCTATCACGTCTGGATAAATAGTACCTTGAGCCAACCATTTCGCATTCGTTAATTTATTCGATTCCTGCTCAAATATTTCTACAAATACCCTGCCAATAATTTTTCTTTTTTGCTCAGGATCGGCTTCACTCTCCAGCGCTGTTAAAAAATCTTTACTCGCATCAACTGAAACCAAGTTAACGCCCATATTTTTAGAAAAAGTGTCACGTACTTGTTGAGCTTCCCCATCTCTTAACAAGCCATTATCTACAAAAACACAAGTTAACTGGTCACCAATCGCACGACTCAATAAAGCCGCTACTACGGATGAGTCAACGCCACCAGACAAACCTAAGATAACTTGGTCTTCACCAACCTGTTGTTTAATCTGCTGAACAGCAGACTGCAAGATGTTAGTCGGTGTCCAGACCGGATCGCTCTTACAAATCCTATGGACAAAGTGTTCAAATATTCGTTTCCCTTGATGGGTGTGGGTTACTTCAGGGTGAAACTGTAGACCAAACCAAGGCCTGCTTTTATGCGCCATCGCTGCAATGGGAGCGCTAGGGGTAGACGCACTAATAATGAAATCATTTGGGCATTTTACGACCTTGTCTCCATGACTCATCCATACATTCAATATCTTTTGATCATCACGCACTTCATCTACGATACCCTCGAACAACAGGCTATCTTCTAAAATGTTGACTTCAGCAGCACCATACTCTTTATTCGCACTAGAAGATACTTGACCACCCATAGCGGCTGCCATGGCCTGCATACCATAACAAATGCCGAGAACGGGAATATCCATGTCAAAGACATAGGGTGGCACACCAGGGGTTCCATCGCTAGTTACAGTATCAGGCCCTCCCGATAGAATAATACCCGCAGGATTGAATGCTTTGACAAGACTAACATCCATATCATAAGAATGAATTTCAGAATAAACGCCGAGCTCTCTAATTCTTCTAGCAATCAATTGAGTATATTGAGAACCAAAATCCAGAATCAGTATTGGTTTTTGATGAATATTTTTTTTTGAACACTCTGATTGGAAATGCATAACGTACCTTAACCTCCGATACGATAATTTGGCGCTTCTTTCGTAATGGTCACATCATGCACATGACTTTCACTCATGCCAGCAGCTGTCACCTTAACAAAAGAGGGTTTCTCTAACATTTCAAAAATGTCTTTACAGCCAGTATACCCCATGCTTGCTCTGAGCCCTCCCATCATTTGATGCACGATTGCAGCAATAGGCCCCTTGTATGGCACTCGCCCTTCAATACCTTCAGGCACATATTTCTCTTTTGCATTTTGGCCATCTTGAAAATATCGATCACTCGAGCCATCCACTTGAGCCATTGCGCCCAAAGAACCCATTCCTCTGTATGATTTATAGTATCGCCCTTGGTATAGCTCGATTTCTCCCGGCGCTTCTTCTGTGCCCGCAAACAAACTACCCAACATAACCGCAGAAGCACCAGCAACAATTGCTTTACTAATATCTCCAGAAAATCTTATGCCACCATCGGCAATGACTGGTACTGATGCCTTCTTCGCGACACTTGCAACATTAGCAATTGCAGATATTTGAGGCACACCGATACCTGCAATGATCCGAGTCGTACAAATTGAGCCTGGCCCGATACCTACTTTTAAGGCGTCAACGCCAGCTTCAATCAGCGCTTTGGCTGCTTCAGCAGTAGCGATATTACCACCGATCACTTGCATTTCAGGGTAGGCTTTCTTAAGCCACTTTATTCGATCTATCACCCCTTTGGAGTGACCATGCGCCGTGTCAACAACAAGAACATCAACACCAGCCTCAACAAGCGCTGCAACTCTGTCCTGAGTATTTGCACCTGTACTCACTGCTGCACCAACTCTTAACTGGCTTTGTTCGTCCTTACACGCATTCGGGTAAGCTTCAGACTTACGAATATCCTTCATCGTAATCATACCCCTTAGCTCAAACGCCTTATTAACCACAAGCACTTTCTCTATCCTGTGCTGGTGCAACAAACGCTTCACCTCATCAATCTTTTCACCTTCTTGTACCGTAACTAGCTTATCCTTAGGTGTCATGATTTTAGATACTGGCGCCTCAAACCTTGTTTCAAAACGCAAAT
>JAYPYM010000098.1:0-14947 GCA_038135915.1 Gammaproteobacteria bacterium | reverse complement strand
GCATATAATGAGGCCTTTGACAGCTTATTTGAAACGCTCGATCAAATGGAAAAAATATTAACGACTCAACGATATCTAACTGGCGCGGACATTACTGAGGCAGATTGGCGCTTTTTTACTACCTTGGTTCGGTTTGATGCTGTTTATGTGGGGCACTTCAAGTGTAATAAGCAGCGGATTGAAGATTACCCTGCATTAAGTCAATACGTTCGTGATTTATATCAACAGCCAGGTATTGCTGATACAGTAGACATAGATTACATTAAAACCCATTATTATGGTTCCCATGATAGTATTAACCCTACTATGGTTGTACCTAAGGGCCCTGATTTAGACTTTAGTCGACCTCATGACAGAGCTAGATTAAGCTAATGGGCTTGTTTGAGATAAATGATGATTAACTACAAGCTTATCTTGGTTGCGGGTGTATTTATCTTATTGCTTACGATTGAGCGTATCTACCCCTTGGTGGTTGCTCGATTCGGGCATCGAAGACTGGTATCAAATACAGGGTTGTGGTTGATTAACGCCATACTTTCTTGGTGTTTATTGTTACCAATCACAGCTTGGGTGTCTTCACATGCACTACCGGTTTTTTCAGTTGAATTATCTCTATTCTCCGTATTATGTCACTTGCTGGTATTAGATGCTTGGATTTACTTTTGGCATCGAGCCAATCATCGAATCCCCTTTTTTTGGCGTTTTCATCAGGTTCATCATTTAGATGAAACCCTAGATGTGACTTCAGCAGTACGTTTTCACTTTGGCGAAGTTGTGTTATCGGTGATGTTTAGGGGGGTGCTCGTTTGGTTGTTAGCAATACCTTTTGTTACAGTGGTCATTTTTGAAAGCCTGGTACTTATATTGTCACTCTTCCAGCACGCAAATATTCGGATCCCCAAAGTAATTGAAAATAGATTATCTTTATTCTTTGTAACGCCTGCTATTCATTGGGTACACCATCATGCAATACGCAGCGATACGGATTCAAACTACGCAACTATCTTGAGTATTTGGGACCGTATTTTTTCCACGAGAAGTGAATATCAACGAAATTCAGAGATGAATATTGGTATTGGTGGGAAGCACGATATTAACTTTCACAGGCTCTTAGTATTACCTTTTTCTAAATCCAATTCGTAACTTTTCATGTTTCCGTGCTGTCTCGTTCCCAATGTGCTTCTTTGGTGACGCTCAATGCAGAACTTAAAAATGCTATTGGGTCTATGTCATCACTCAGGTGATGTAAATGATCTAATATGGGGCTTTGAGTAGGAAATGAAATAAGTGGGATACTAGTGTCTTGCACGTGAGAAAATAAAGTCACTTCCCCAGTAGAACTAATTTTAATTTGGTCAATTTTTTCCGATCCAAACTGGGCTAAACCGTCAAGAATACTGCCGTGGAAAAGGTTCAACCAATTAGAGTTTGACGAGGCTTCATTTTCAGGAGAAGCAATCAAACTTGAAAGGTTTGTGATGCTGATATTTCCTTCCAAATTGATGACGAGTAATTGCTCTGGTTGCTTACCCTGAGTTGCTGTTGGGAAAATTTCTATGCTAGCTTTTGTTCCTTTCTGTACTTGTAATTTTGCCGGCCCAATCTCTATGTCGCCTTTTTTTAGTTGGATAGAGCCTTTAATGGGTGTGTTTGAGTTATCGAACGAACTTTCTTGTATGCCGCCAATCTTTGGTAATACATATTCTAAAATGCTTAAAATAAAAGCTTTAGGTAGCTTAGCTTCAACGTTCGCTGTTGTTTCCGACATGTTATTTGATTGCTGTCTTTGACGAACGATTTTCAGGCTTTCACTGTTTGAAAATACATTGTTGTCTTTGTAGGTTAGTTGGATGCTAGCATTATTGCCGCCAAAGCTTAAGGTTTCATGAGCATTCTTAAATATGATGGGGTGACGATCATCGATATGGATAATAATGGCGTCACCTAATAATTCTAGTTGGACGTTACCACTGATGTGTATGTTATCCATAGTGGATATCAGGCTACGTACGCCATCAAGTTCGGACTGTTCTGCTAATTTTTCAGCGTCAACGCTCATCTCAAATGTCAGATGTTGTTTGGTTGTTGAATCTTGGTATAAGTCAAATGTTAAGCTGCTAATAGCAGGTAAAATGCTTTTGAATTCAATTTTCGGCAGTGAAGCTGAAGACGGCTCGGTACTTAGTTTCCGCATTGCTTCTACACTTATATCTAAGTGATGTAGCTGCTCTGCGTGTGCTGTCATCTTTTTGCTGTAGTGTTTCATGTCAGGTTTAGGCAAGCCATCCTTGCTACATTTTTTTGCTAGTCTACTCACTTCCTGAACTTCGAAAAAAGCAGCCTGAGCGCCCACCCCCATACAGGGTGTTAATGCAATAGCCGCGTTACCAGCTAGGATGACTCTTTTTCCTGAGGTAAAATCGGAAGCCTTTCTTATTTCACTATAAAAGTGAGTTTTTTCTCTTAAGGTTCCCTTAACCCCGAGTTCCTTCGCCATTTGGTAAGCTTTGTCGCTAGGGTCATCTTCAAATAATTTGAGGCCAATGGTGGTAGTACCTTGTCCATCATTACCAATTAGCATCCAAAATCCGGTTGATATATCCATCCAACCCGTACCCGTGGCGCCTTTATCTACCGATGGCGTATCATTCACAGGGTGGTCCGAATCAAAGACAGCCCAGCTAAGATGTTCTAATGGTTCAGTGTGCTGCCCTATTCCTAGTGAAGATGTGATGGAATGTTTTCCGCCTCCGTCAGCTACTATTAACAAGTCTGATTTGATCGACGATTTACCTTTGTCGCCATAGTTTATGGTAACGCCATTAGCATCTTCCTCTACAGAGTCTGCTTTTGCGTTAAAACAAATATCAATAGCAGGGTTTTCATCAATAGCTTTTCGTAAAGTTTGTTCAATCATGTGTAATGTGGTTAATGCAATAGGGTCTCTTTGTAATAACATAGAGGGCATATCAAAGGTCCCATTTCCTGAATCATTGGTTCTGCTGAAGGGTGTATAGGAAATTTCTGGTAAGTCAGGGCTAAAAATTAATTTTCCATTAATGAAATTAGAGAAGCAATTTACGCCTACACCTAAGCTAGTCAAGAAATCTAGCGTGTATTGGTCAAGTACAATGTTACGATAACGCTGCCCCCACTGACTAGAAGTTGCTTGGTTGGCTTCTTTAAAGAGCATATCTGATTTATCTGTATCCCCATCTGCTAAAGCGTTATTGGCTTCTTTCAATAACATTTTTCCTTTTTCAAGTATTGCTTTTCCTTCAGCTGAATCTGGGTCTCCTCTTGCTTCTAGCACCTGTACTTTGAAACCTTGATTAGCGAGTGATAATGCTGAAGCTAGGCCTGCTGGACCACCGCCTACTACTGTAACTGTTCTTGATGAATCAGCAGGTATGGTGCTGAATTGGCTTTTTATCAGGCGTATTTGATCATTGAACTGGTTATACGCATGACTGGTGTTCTGATGATCTAGATTAAAGGTACGGCTTGTAGATACTGATTGGTTGTTAGTTAAGGTATGGAAAAAGGCTTGCCTGCTTTTTTGTAATGAGTGTATCGGAGGTCTTGCAGTTCTGTTTACCCTTGCTGCTAGCTTTGTTGTTTGTTTATTTGTTTGAGCTGTTGTGGTCTTAGGCAATAAGGATTTGAAAAAACGAGTACTAAAAAGAGGTCTACTGCTTGATAATGTCATTTAATGGGTCCTTAAGTGAACTGCCTACATTAAGGTATAATTTTTGCGCAGTGTACCACCAAAGTTAGACTCATCCAAAAGGAAAACAGCAGCTTATTAATGGTCTTGTAAAGTTGAGTATTAACTACCAATAATCGATTTGAGTTGGTGTTCAAAATCCTTGGCGATAGCCATTAAATCATCATAAATTAAAAGGGATTCAAGTTGGTCGTCGAAATTTTTAATGGTGTATTCACCTTTGCCTGTTTTTACTAAAATCGATTCGCAACCTACAGTCCAGCCTGCTTTTAAATCTCTAAGAGAATCTCCTACAAAGGGCACGCCTTTCAGGTCTTCGCCTATATCACTCATGATCATCTCAAGCAGTCCAGGGTTAGGTTTTCTGCAGTAACAGTTGTCTACAGGTGCATGAGGGCAGTGATAAATACCGTCCACTTCTGCTCCCTTTTCTTTAAGTAGATGTTCAAACTTTGCATGTATTTGTTTTAAATCGTCTGAGGTGAAAATTCCTCTACCGATACCGCTTTGGTTTGTTGCTAAAAAAACTCGAAAGCCAAGTTTTTTTAATAGTGCAATTGCTTCTAAGCTGCCAGGTATCGGTGTCCAGTCCTCAGGTGTTCTTACATAATCTAATAGCTCTTCATTGATAACACCGTCTCGGTCTAACACGATAATTTTTTTTGTAAGATCTAACATGAGTTTCTACCCTTCTATTGTTTGTGTGGCCCTCATGAATACATATTTACCTTTATAGGCTATGCATCAATACTTCAGGGTGCTAGTGTTAGGTAAGAAATGTCAGCAATTTTTAAGAATGCATTATGTAAATGTCGTAATAGACACATTCGGTTCATTTTGATTGCTGGGTCATCTGACATAATCATGACTTTGTCAAAAAAAGCATCTATTTTAGGTTTCAGTTTAGCTAAGGTTTGCAGTGCTTTCGAGTAGTTCTTGTCTGCTAGCAGCTGCTCTAGCTGGTCACTCATCTCTACTAAGGTGCTAGCCAAGGCTATTTCTTCTGGCTCAACTAATAACGTGTTGTTTAATGTTAAATCATGATTAGATTTATCTTTCTTAAGTATGTTGGCAACACGCTTATTTGCAATCGCAAGGCTCTGTGCCGACTCATCTTTTAGGAATGTTTCCACCGCTTTTACTCTGAGATCAAAATCTAGGGGGTTGGATATGTTTAAAACTTCTATGCTTTGTATGATCTCGGTTGGGATAGATTGTGTCTTGTACCAATGCCTAAATCTAGCAATCATAAACTCAATGATTTCATTTTCCGTGTTTTCTGTTATTGAAATGGATGGATATCCTGCGATAGCTTGTTTGACACTTTCTATTAAGTCTAGATTTAGCTTTTTTTCAATACAAATACGAATAATGCCTAACGTGTAACGCCTGATCCCGAATGGGTCTTTATCTCCTGTTGGAATGTTTCCGATGCTAAAGTTTCCTGCTAGGGTATCCAGCTTATCAGCTAGGCTCAGGCATATACCCAGTTCGGTTTCGGGTAGCTTGTCGCTATGGAACCTCGGTAGGTAATGTTCTTCGAGAGCAATAGCGACTTCATCTGGTTCTCCAGATGCTAATGCATAGTACTTGCCCATTGTCCCTTGAAGATTAGGAAATTCGCCAACCATTTGAGTGACTAAGTCAGCTTTGCACAGTTGTGCGCTTTTCTCAATGTGAGCTAACTCCACATTAAGCTCTTTTGCAATGAAGCTAGTTAGGCCGATCAGTCGATTAGATTTATCCCAAAGGCTACCCAGTTTGTTTTGGAAAGTGATCGATTTTAGTAGGCTTTGATATTCACTCAAGGGTTTATTTTTGTCTGTCTCGTAGAAAAACTTGGCATCTGCAAGTCTCGGTCGTATGACACGCTCATTGCCTTCGATCACAATTTCAGGCTGTTTGCTTTCAATATTTGAAATAAAAATAAACTCATTATAAAGGCTACCCGTATCTTTGACTAAAGAGAAGTATTTTTGATTAGCTTCCATGGTGGATATCAGACATTCTTTTGGAACTGATAAATATTCAGTTTCGAATTGGCCTTTGAGTGCTACTGGCCATTCTACCAAGGCTGTTACTTCCTCTAGTAAGTCTTCTTTGACAACTGCAGAAGCCGCCGAACTTGCTGCGACTTGTGATATGGAGGCACGTATTTTCTCTTTACGTTTTTCATAGCTAGGGATGACAAAGCCTTGCGTTTCTAGCGTGTTTTCATAGTCTTTAGCATGCTCAAGTGGGATTGCGCGATTAGCATGAAATCTATGTCCATAGGTTGCTCTATCGCTTTTGACACCGAAGGCATCGAAAGCAATCACCTCTTGATCCAATAACGTCAATAACCAGTGTACAGGTCTAATGAAAGAAAAGAGCTCACTACCCCATCGCATCGATTTTGCGATTGGAATTGCCGAGAGTGCTTTCGCAGCAATTTCAGGTAAGAGCGCTTTTGCTGACTGCCCAGCGATTGATTGCTCGAAGCTAAGCCAGGCACCCTCTTCAGTTTCTATTTGTTGTAATTCATCGAATGCAACACCAACGGACTTGGCGAAACCTAGGCCTGCTTTTGTTGGGTTGCCCTCACTGTCTAATGCAATTTTAAGCGCAGGCCCTTTCCTAGCAATATCTTGGCTTGGTTGGTATTTTTCTAGCCCGTCGATAAAGAATGCTAAGCGGCGCGGTGAAGCAAAGGCTGTGATTTCATGATAGCTTAATCGTTTTAGCTTTAGCTCATGTTCAACTGCTTGAGTGAATGCCTGGCTAACCCGGTAGAGCGAAGTGGGAGGCAACTCTTCTGTGCCAATTTCAAATATAAATTGATGAGTATCTGACATATATTGATCTCTAACGCTGTTGAGCTATACCGTTAACAAATTTTGGTTAAATTGTTGTAAAAAAGTCTCTTTAGTTTCTTTAGGCGCCAAGGGGAACCCCAAGGCATATCTGCTTTTGAGGTAGCTCTCGGCTACCCTTTTCGCCAGCGACCGGACTTTGAGTATGTAGGCTTGACGTTCGGACACAGAGATTGCTTTTCTAGCGTCCAGTAAATTAAAGAAGTGAGATGCTTTTAAAACATATTCATAGGCAGGCAATACTAATGCTTGGTCGATGAGTATATTGCACATACTTTCTGCTTTTTTAAAATCTTCGAATAACGCTTGTACATTGGCATGTTCAAAATTGAAGGCTGACATTTCTTTTTCATTTTGAAGGAAGACATCGCCATAGGTCAGACAACTACCACCTTCATTGGACCAAATGAGGTCATAAACACTATTGACACCCTGAAGGTACATCGCAATGCGTTCTAAACCGTAAGTGATTTCACCTGATACCGGATAACAGTCGATACCACCAGTTTGCTGAAAGTAAGTGAATTGTGTGACTTCCATACCATTTAACCAAACCTCCCAACCTAAACCCCAGGCACCTAATGTGGGTGACTCCCAGTTATCTTCGACAAAACGTATGTCGTGCATAGATGATTCTATACCGAGTATGGCTAAAGACTCTAAATAGAGCGCTTGGATGTCCTTCGGTGAAGGCTTCATGATCACTTGAAATTGATAGTAATGTTGAAGTCTATTCGGGTTTTCGCCATAGCGACCATCTGTGGGTCTTCTACATGGTTGTACATAGGCACAATTCCAGTGCTCTGGGCCTATGGATCTGAGGAAGGTCGCTGGGTGAAACGTACCAGCGCCCACCTCAATGTCGATCGGTTGCAGCGTATTGCAACCCTGTTGGGCCCAAAATGTCTGCAGTTTACTGATTAAGTCTTGAAATGTAATGATTCCACTAGATGTCATTAGAATATTCTTCTATAGCGTTAAGTTGGGTGGCTTTGCGCCTAGGCGATAACAAGTATAATGATTCTGGCACTTTGTACAACAGTCTGACCAGAAGATTCTTTAGTAGCTGTGTTTAGGCTATCGAGGCCCTACCCTAGGGATGAATGATCATCACATCAGTGGCAACGTACTAACGTAAAGTCCACCCTTATTACTAAGCGGCCTTTAATAGGCCTAATCTAGATATAATTGAAAAAGGAACGAGGTTCTACTAGTAGATTATGATCGGAAATGTCCGCACTTAACCATTGGTTATGAAACACTATACCCAATATAAGTTGCTAAATGGAAAAGTTCTTTAAAGTGAAATGCTGACTAAATTGGGGAAGATGATACACCCAGGTTATCAGAAAACTTTCAAAATAGAAGGATCTAAAGAATGATTAAACAATTTAAAAACGACGCTTTGATTAAATTGTTAATGGCGTTTATTGCTATTGAGGCGATGATGGCATCAATCCTTGCAATTGCTGAAAGTAATATTGAGATAGATAAAGCGATACAGCAAGCTAGGGAGGAAATTAAAATGAATGGCCATCGCAAAGGTCATCATATTTTAATCGTGAAGGCGGTTACAAAGGATCAGAAGGCTTTTACAGGGCAGCAGGTTTTTGGGGTGAAAGCTGAGCTCCAGAGATGGCTTGGGTATAGGCGTAGATCAATATCTAATGATGAATATAAATTCTATATAGGCAAGCCTGGTGTGACTTACGAGCTTAGAGTTATGGCACCTGGGTATCATCAATTTTCGCGTGAAATAACCTTTGGTGAAGAACAAGTTGTGATATGGGAAAATGTTGTATTAGAGCCTGTTACTTCTGATACGGCTAGTACAATTACCGGTACGCTATGGTTGGAAAGTAGCAAAGATAAGTTAGGGGGGGTCATAGTGAGAGCTGATGATTCGAGGACTATAACAGATGACAACGGTCGGTTCACTCTCAGTGGGCTTAGGTCAGCGGATTTAACGATCAGTGCAAAAGTTGAAGGATACATCGGATTGGGAGAATGGGTAAATCTTAAGAAAGCTTCCAAAATAAACGTGGACCTGAAAGGGTATCGAAAGAGAAAATATAAAATTGAATGGGCCCACCAAGATAGTGGATCATGGGATTCAACGAAAATCGAGTAAAGAAACTTATTTCTATATTGGAAAATCGAGACGGCATCAGGTTTTCTGAGGGCGTTATTAATGATAATAGAGAAGTAGATTTTTTTATTTTACAAACAAAAGATAAAGTAGAGATACATAATAACTACAGGGCCAGCTTCTATGAATCAGACATACCCTTTGAAAAACTAAACATGGTTCCAGTAAGTGCCATCCCCCTTTTTAAGGGTAACAGACGGAAGCTAGTTCAGCTTTTAGAGCCAGATAAAACCTTTGTTTTTAGAACTCGTGATGGAACTTTTGCAAAAATGGTTGTGCTTGAGGAGCATATAGCCCAGACCTATTCAGGAAGGCCCACTCACATGTTTGTCTCTCTTGAGGACGCTCCGAGTGAAAAACAGAATATTAAATTATGGATGGTTGATACTTCCGATAATAAACTTATTTGGAATAGCTCAATACAAGCGCCTGGTACATTTGATATATCTGATCTTCCGAAAAAAGTAGTTTTTCCGGATAAAGACTTCTATCTTTTCTTAGAATCGGATCGCTACGTAAGTCAAGCGCATAGATTGACTAAAGTCGATGGGCAGCTACTATTTTTTAAAAACATAGATAGCATAAAGCTTTCACTGAAGCGTTATGCTGTCATCGAGTATGCTTTCTTTGAGGGTAACAATACTGAGTTTACAGGTAGGGAGCCAACAACGAGTGGTTTAGTGACGGTTGGACCCGGCGGAAGCTTACCTCATTTTGGTCGTAATTTGCGATTCGGGGAGAGATCAGATCCAACGCGGTTTGGCAGTGGATTGAGGTTTGATTGTTACGGGAACTCTCCGAACAAAGGGGTTACGCTCCCTGTTGAAACTCTGTATGACAAAATGAGCAAAGCGCCTGAACAAGGCTATAGATGTAACCATATTGCTACATCTATAGCCATTGCCAAAAACAAGGGGTTTTATACCAAAGTAGTCGATAACAAAGGTGAAGCTATCAGGTTTGGAAAGATCTATGTGAAAGATATTGTTACGGAGCCTACGAAAGGAACCGCACTCCGAATTGATAGGCAATTGATTTGTGGCGATCGTGGACCTAAAAAACAGGTTGACTTTTTATGGGATAGCATGTGGTATGGCAACTATTCTGGTAGCCTAGGCCCTTTAAATGCGGCGTTGAAATTACTTACAATGCAAGATGAAAGTATGGATATGTTGGAGCGAGAATTGTTACCGCTAACTCTATCTGAGGAAAGGTTGCGGCGTTACTTAAAGGATATGGAGAGCGAAGATGATTGTATTCGTCAAGAAGCAGTGACAAAGCTTCAGTATTATGACCCTCGTCTCGCATCGAATAGCTTTGAAATAATGGGAAAAATATCCAGCAGATTAGTTAGACTAGAAATAGCTGGAATGTTAATGGGCAAAGGTCTAAATCATTATAAGACTAACGGATCTTATGATATTAAGATAAAACGGAAGGGTCTAGGGTCAGGAAGTTTTGAACTTCAAGCAATAGGCCCAAACTCTCAAATACTTAGTATATCTAATCCTAACAAAAGGATCAGTGATATTCGCAAAATAGAATGGAAACGAGTACTACTTGCATTATCCGTCATTCAGTTTATGGATGATAAAGAGCGAGTTAAGAAAATACTCAAGAGTGTATCTAGCGGTCATATCGATGCTTTACCAACACAATATGCTAGGTCGATTTACAAAAGAAACTATTCATTTTTCAGTTTTCAAAATACATCTATTTCTGAGCAGGTTGAGGCACTTTATAGAGATGACCATCTTGCTATTGAAGCGATTATGTCTCTCTCACAGGCTTCAGATGAAGCAATACATGCCCTAAAACCTTTAGTGAGGAATAGTCTAGAGCAAGGAAAAAGCAAAGAAATTCAGAAACATTTATATGCATTCCTTTTGTTGCTAGAAAAAATTGATACACCAGAGTCAATCGCGATGATCAGAGTTGTTGCTGACGGAGATCCTAAAATACCATATACGCAAGCTGCGCAAGCAATTTATAATCGAATTACTAGATCGAACCATTATTCTGTACCTTTCAACTTAGCGAGGGAATAAAGATTTGGGAATATATATTTTGTATCAATAGTTAGACTGAGCTTTAATTAGGTTATTAAGCGCATTATTGAGAGCAGTCAGTACTAAATTAAGCAGGGAAACAAAGTTTCACTTTAGCACCATTGAGTTCCCCACTTTTTCCAAGCAGGGTATGACCCTGCAGATCTTTTGTTTTATGCATTTCAGTTATTTGCCTGGCAAATAAAAGCCCTAAGCCAGTGTTTGTGGCCAGTAGGTCTTTCTGTTTGGGTTGTTCTATTTCAGAATCGGTCTCTGAGTCTGCTTGATTGGTATCAAGGTCTGTGAAGCCAGGACCGTCATCCTCTACTTGTATGACCATGTATTGTTTTTCACAAAATACACTCAACTTAATCTTTTTTGCTTTTGCCTGTGTTGCGTTGTAAATGAGTGTGTCTATCACATTTGTCACTAAACGTTCGTCTATTACGCTCACTAAGTTTGGTTCAACGCTTGTCTCAATGTTCACATTTAACATTGATAAGGTTTTCTGATGTCGGCGTAGAATTTCTTCTATATAGTCGTCCATAATGACGTCTTCGAGGTATGCTTGGTAACCCATTTCGTTATTTTTATAGGTCACCAGCAATTGGGTCAATTGAGTGTTGATATGTTGCGATTCGAATTGGATTTTATGGTAGTCTGTATTGTGTCGGTATTCTTCTGGAATATTTAAAATTAAACTGTCTGTCATTGACTGCAGGCGAGAGAAGGCATTTTTTATTTCATGAATCGAAGAAGCAAGGTATAGGGTTAGGTTTTCATAGTCTGTGCGCATAGATAGCCTTTATTTTTTCTGACTCAAGCACGCATGAAACATTTCTGATAGTTTAGCGTAGCGCGCGTAACGCCGATCATCTTTTGGCATGTTAGATAACCTTTTAAGGTGTGCCTCGCAATGCTTTTGATTGTGCTCATTGGGTCCCTCTTTTTGTAATAAAGCGATATGTGCCTGAACAGCATTTAAGAGCACTGAAAAACTTGCTGCTGCCTGATCAGCAGCCTGGTCGAACATTTCTATTGCGTTATGAAGCTTACCTTTTTCGAAGAACTCTACACCTTGGTTATTTAGGCTGTCGATGTACTCCTGAATTCTATTTTCTTCTGCTGACCTGGCTTTTTGTAATAGCGACTCTCTGCCCTCATCACTCAGGTAGTTTTGACCGGCTTTAGATTCAATAAAGTCCATCAATGTTTGTTTGTCACAGGTTTCGGCTAAGCACTCTCCTGCACTTTTAACGACGTGAGAGGCAATGGCCACTTCCGCCGGGGCTGACTGGATCAAACGTCTAGCTTCCAATGCTAGTTTTTTTGCATCTGATGCTTTGCCTAATTTTTGTTGAGTGTTGCTATCGAGGGTATAGGTATGGACCATTAAACTTAGATCATCTGGGTATTCAGTGCGTATTGCATTGAGTGTTTTCATGATTTCTGTTGAAATGTATCGCCGATCACGTAGCCCGCTAGGTGCTATTTGCGTTTGTAGTGCTTCTACCAAGTTGATATATTGCTCTGGATTTTTATGGCAGGAGTTCCTACTCAGGGAAACTGTTTTTCTTGCAGCTTGAGTTGCTACGGCCCAATCATTATTGAGCCTAGCAACCCTCGCTAACTCGCTTTGCCTCAGAATAGCTTTAGGTGATTCGGCGATGGCTTTTTCTAGCGTTTTTTGTGCTTTCTCAAGGTCACCTTGAGCTTCATAGATTTTTGCCAGCCAGTCTTGCGATTCTACGTATTTTTCTTTTTTATTTCTTAAGGTTTCTAGTATTTCTATACTTTCTTCATAGTTTTCTTGTTCGTATCTAACTTTAGCAATGCCCAAATTGGCCCAAGCAACCTCACGAATGGAGAGTGCTGACTTAAAGGTTTGCTCAGCTTTTTCTAGGTTATGTTCATGTAGGTAAATCCTGCCTTTTATGCGAAGTACAGGCAAAGCGATCTTTGGTCGTTCTTTAATGAGTTCGTCACATTGGTCAAGGGCTTCAGTGAGGTCACCATCGTCAATGGCCTGGTTAATGGGCTCAAAGATCAGTTTTGTTTTTAGTATACGCTCAACTCGGGCGCTAAGATCTTCATAGGTGACGGGCTTGGTGATATAGCCGTCAGGATTATATTCTAGCGCTCCCATGACCATTTCAACTGTTTGAGCTGCGGTGACTAAGATGAAGCACGATACTTCTTTAAGCAGCTTTGCATGTCTTGCTTCTTCTAGTACCTGCTGGCCATCTTTCCCTCTTCCCAGTTCATAATCGGAAAAAACGATGTCATAGTTTTTGCTTTTAAGTGCTTCTATCGCTTCTTCGCCATTAAGGGTTGTGTCTATACGCCTAATACCAAGCCGTTCGAGCATCGATTTTAATTGAGATCGCATCTCTGCTAGATCTTCAATGATGAGCACTTGTTTTTTTTCGTAGTATGACCTGGCCATTTTTTTTGCTGTAATTCCTATATTATCTGGTCTTCCTAAACCTTCAGCAAAGGCTGCCATGGCATAAATTTTATGCCTTTATCTTAGTTTAGATTAGAAAATCAATGAGTTATTCTCAACCCCTTTATTAAAAAGTTAAACCAAGGGGCCATCGAATGGGTTTGGGCTATTCAGCCATTTAAAAAGTCAACCAGTTAACATGGATCGACCTGTTATTTACTTTTGATCTCTTTTCTTTGCGATACTAGCAAAGAGTTTTGACAACTCTGGGCAGTTAAAGTCTAGTATGTAGCTTGGCGTATCCATCAATTGATCTTCGATGAGTAACCGGTTGATAAGTCTTTTACATTTGTAATGACTTCTTCTGTAGGAAACAGGCTCGTCCAGCTGTTTATAGAGTTTTGCTAATGTCCAACAGGCTTCAATTTTAGATAGTTTCGAAGCTGATAAGCTATTAGTTAATGATTCCCAGGACACAGTCTTTTTTCTACGATCAAAATGATTAACATCTATTTCCATTTCTAGCTCACCAATTTCTAACTCTAATTCATTGAGGCGAAAGTTGATTGCATCTTGAGATAGCAGTCCAATGTACTTTAACTCTGTGTCCATGTTGATCAGCCCTATTTATATAGTGTCATAACCTTGCGTTATATTTACGCTTAGATATATCTTAGTAGCGGTCGATGTTAACTGGCGCGCCATCCTGGTGCGCTTGACAATTATTGTTTATGTTTGAACCAACGTCCAATAAATCGAATAGAAATTAGGAGATATATTTATGAAATGCCATGAGGTTGATTACGACATTTTAGGACACGATTTACAGGTGGTAGAAATAGAATTAGACCCTGAAGAAACGGTCATTGCGGAAGCTGGTGCCATGAACTATATGGAATGCGGCATTGAATTTGAAACTAAAATGGGTGATGGCTCAGATCCGGATCAAGGCTTTTTCTCCAAGGTGTTTTCAGTTGGTAAGCGGATGTTTACCGGAGAGTCTGCGTTTATGACTCATTTTACGAATAAGGGCTTAGGCAAAAAGAAGGTTGCTTTTGCAGCCCCCTTCCCCGGTAATATTATAGCTGTCAATATGGCTGAATATGATGGAACCTCTATCTTATGCCAAAAAGATTCTTTTCTAGCTGCTGCGCTAGGTACTAAGGTGGATATCGCTTTAAATCGGAAGCTTGGTTCAGGGTTATTTGGTGGAGAAGGCTTTATTTTACAGAAGCTGGATGGAGACGGCATGGTATTTATTCATGCTGGAGGCACATTGGTGAAAAAAGAATTAAACAATGAAACCTTGCGTGTTGACACAGGCTGTCTTGTCGCTTTCACCAGTGGCGTTGAATATGACATTCAAATGGCGGGTGGTTTAAAAAGTATGGTGTTTGGGGGTGAAGGTATATTCTTAACCACTTTAAGTGGTACAGGTACTGTTTGGTTACAAAGCTTACCATTTTCTAGGTTAGCAGATCGAATACTTGCGAATGCACCTCAGGTTGGTGGTAACAGACAAGGTGAAGGATCAGTATTAGGTAGTTTGGGAGATATGATTGATGGCGATTAAGCGCTAATTCGCTTTTCATCATGACCCACTGAATAACCTAAAAAAGTAATTATTTTTCTAGGTTATTCGATTTTTAACTGGATTAAATGGCTAGAGATTCTAGACTCAAGAAGTACTGTATTCAGTAATCATCTTATATTCCTCGATAATAT
>JAYPYM010000097.1:6047-15015 GCA_038135915.1 Gammaproteobacteria bacterium | reverse complement strand
GAGTATATCTCGGGAAAATTTATCATCATCTGTGAGGATGAGGCTGACCTCACTCAGAGAGTTAACCTGATCGGGTGTCACCGCTGCGCTATTCAGCGCCTGTTGAGTAGCAGGGGCTAGTACAATCTCTACCGAAAATTCACTACCCTGATGCAGCCTAGAATGGACACTGATCTCCCCTCCTAACAACTCCACCAAGGATTTAGTAATGGTTAAACCGAGCCCAGTACCACCATATTTCCGAGTAGTTGAAAAATCAGCTTGGGTAAAGTGCTCAAAAATACTATCAAGCTTTTCTTCTGGTATCCCAATACCAGAATCCTTTACGCTCAGCTTCACCTTGATTGATTGGTCCTCATATACTTTCAAGCATGAAACATGAATCGCAACATAACCCCTTTCAGTAAACTTAATGGCGTTGGTCACTAAATTGATTAATATCTGACTGATAATGGTTGGATCACCATGAAGGTAAGCTGGCAATTGGTCGTCGCACTGCCAGGACAGCTTGACTTCATCACCTTTTCTCAATCGAGCAGAAGAAATTGCTACTGCGTCACCGATCACTTTATTTAATTCAAAGTCAACTTTTTCCACCAACCTTTTCTGCGCTTCAATTTTAGAAAAGTCTAGGATATCGTTAATCACACTGAGCAAGGAGTTACTGCTAGCCAAAATGATCTCTTGGTATTCTCTCTGATGATCATCCAGATTGGTGCCTTGCATGAGTTCTGAAAAACCGATGATCGCGTTTAATGGCGTTCGCATTTCATGCGACATATTGGCAAGAAATTCAGTTTTTGCAGCATTGGCTGCTTCTGAAACCTGCTTTTCTTTTTTAATTTTCTCAATGGTATTTAAGTTCAACATCATTTTTTCAAATGCAATTGCCAATTGCTCGATCTCATCTCCAGTTCTTATTTTCATCACTTGCGCATCTTTTCCCTTGCCATATCGATCAACCATGTCTTTCAAGGCAATCACATATTTGCTGAGATTATGTGCAGAGATAAAGGTTAAGATGACACCAAAACTCATACTGACCGTTAAGCTAACGAGAATCACCTGAAACATAGAAATAATAGGTGCATATACTTCCTGCGTGCGAACACGACTAATCAAATACCAATCATGATGGACCAACCCATGATTCGACTCATTTTTCACATAGGTCGTTAGGTAAGGTTCTCCTAAATCTTCATCGACCATACTGCCTGTGACAGCTTTACTCTCTTTCAACAACTTAAAGATACTACTACCAGCGATCACTGAGCTTAAAATCGATTGACGGTCATAATTTGAGTAGAGTATTAGGCCATCCGAGTTGATTAAATCAATTTTTGCATCATGCCCACCCTCGTCATGCTTAGCGCCCTTTAGTAAATCATAAAGTTTATAAATGGACACTCGCATCACAACCACAGCCAACACTTCATTATTTTTATTTGCAACAGGTGCTGAAAAATGAATGACAGGTATATCCAGGGATTCTGACTCAATGGGTCGCGGGTCATAATAATAATTGCCGGTCAGTGCTGCTTGAAAAAAAGGCTTATAATAATCATGTTTGCCTATGTCAACATTTCTCGTATCACCAACACGCACACCTGAGGTATCATATAAAGAAATAGAAGCATAGGCGTGTCGAACATGTTCTAACCGTCGCAAGTAAGCTATTTTTTTTTTAATCGGTAGACTTGAATCCGCAAGATAAGTGCCATCACTCACTAACAGCTGAAGGTCAGCATAGCGCTCAGACAGAAATTGATTGATATGATGCAGCTTCTCAGCGGATTCAGCCTGTAATCTTTGCTCGATTTCATGCGCTAACAATTGCTTTGTAAATAAATACACAGCAACACATAAGGGGATTGCACAGGACAGGATCAAGGCTAACCCCCAAAGGGTAAACTTACCTTTTATTGGAACCTTAACCCGCATATACAACTAAAGCCTATTCTGACTGACTTAAACTACGAACAAACTGATCATCAATGATTTGCTTCAAGTTAGGCAGCTCGCTGATTTGTCCCCTCGAATGGTAAAATTCACCGATTTTATTCCCAAATTGATAGAGTTCACCCTCAGGGCTTTGAGCCATAGCATCGACACTTTCCGATAACGAGAGGCTTTGAACAGAGTCAATACCATGCTTAACGGAAAGGGCTGTATCGGCATTCACTTCAGCGATGATTTCGTAAGCTTGGTCAGGCGAGTTTGTTTGAAAAGACTTTGCCTGAAAGAGCGCTGCAATCAGGCGCTCAATCGCGTCGCCACGCTGCTTCAATACGTTGGCTCTGACTGCAAGCACGTCTGTGATAATACCTTTTACATCGCCACTAAATGCAAGCGGCTTGAGCCCTTGCGCTTTCGCTTTGTCTCTGCCTGGACCATAGGTGTGCCCAGCAACTATATTGCCTTCTTCTATTTCTTGCACAAGATTTTTGGCATTAATATTTTTAAAATAAACATCCCCTTCTTTTAAACCATGTTTTTTTAGGGTAGAAAGGACAAACAAATGTGAAAAGCTATTAATACCTTCTACGCCAACTGTTTTACCGACCCAGTCTTTGATGGATGTGACTTCTGGCAAGGCATAGATAACATCTCCCTTAATACTATGGTCGGATATATATGGTACTTTGGTGGGAATCCCCTGGTCATTCAAAAAAATAGCATCTGCGAATACTAAAAAGGCACCATCTAGCTGACCGTTAGCGTAATCCTCAACAATATCAAGGTAATCGGTCTTATGGACCAGGTTAATATCAACCCCATGCGCTTTAAAATACCCCTGTTCTCTGGCAATAAAAGCATGTCCCCAACCTGGAAAAACATCGATACCTATGTTCAAAGCTTGGTTTGCAAGCTTGCTCGCCTCGTCTTCATCGCTTGAATCACAACCTGATATCAAAACTATCAAAGTTATGATAGCGGTTAAAATCATCCTTTTTGTCGCGCACATTTAAGACTCCTAAACACCAAGGTAGCTATTTCGCGAAGTGTATGATGCCGTTCATTGAGTACACTTGAGTATAGCTTAACCAGCTAGGTATAGAGCGCGTGTATGGATGGTCTGGTGAGGCAGATCATTGCACAAAAATATGGATATACCATAAATTAAGCATTATCTTTGAATCCTTTGTTGTGGAAGCAGTAATCCGAGCCATACTCTGCAATGAGTTATTCAGATACAGGTAAGCGCACTCTAGGCCATACTGTCATTTTAAATCAAACTTAAAATAGGGGTTATTTTGCTAAAGCTTTTTACACTGATGCTGATCACCTTAGGCATCACCATTTTGCTCATTTTCGGTGGCAGCGCAATATGGATCGTTCAAAACGGAAATAACATCATAGCTGATACAATTCATCAAGAAGTTGAAGAAAAGGCGCAAAAAAAGCATTTCAATGCTACTGAAGAAGCTAAACAGGCTCTGTCTGACATGATCCACGCGATTAGGCAGCACAAAACCTGGAATGGCATGCTAATCAGACACTATATCCAGCTCATCATCGCAGATAGAGAGGTAACAGATGCAGAACAATTCTTTATGCAGGCTTTTTTAGACCATATCGCATCCCAGCAGGTGAGCAAAGATGGTTTAAGAGAGTTGCTAAAAAGCTTAGAGGAAAGATTTAATCTGCCTATGTTACAAACAGGATTTAAGGCTGAAAGCAAAGCATGAACGAAACAATAGTACAGCCACTTAAATCTACAGCTTCATTCAAATCCTACGCTAAGGTTTGGTGGGAAACCAACCTTATTCTATTATTCTCAGTAGGCATTATGTTGCCTTGGTCTATCTTAAAACGGCGCAAATATTTTTACCAACATGTCACACTGAACGATTTACCCTTCGCTTTTTCAGCCAGACCAAAGAGCATGTTTATCGGCGTATGGTTCGGTATTGGTTTATGGGTATTACTCAACTACCTATTTGAATACCTTCCCCTACCCCATGATACCTTCATACAAATCACTGCTGCATCATTGTTATTCTATCTACTGGCTTGCCCATTACTGGCCTACTTTGCTGATCAAGCACTAACTTTTCGTCGTTATTACTCCAGCTATTGTGGTATTAATTTCTCATTTGACCGACATTATCGAGAAGCGCTCCGATGCATGTTTGGCTTTTTTGTTTTGTCACCTATGACTTTATTTATACTGTATCCTTATTTCAAATGGCGATTCTTTAAATTTAGGTTTGCTAGAACAGCTTTTGGGGGTATCCCCCTTCAATATGATGCAGTTCCCAAGGATTTCTTTCTGGTTTACCTAAAACTATTATTGATTGGCGTACTACCATTTTTCATCCTATTGTCACCCATTGTCCTAATCAGCTGGATTTGGAGTGAATACCTGTTCGAATTTTTTGTTTTACTCAACAAATACCTTTTAAATATTGATTCAATCGCAGGCATGGACGAGACACTCCAAGCTATCATTCGCGGAGCAGCCAAGATGATGCTTTACCCATACTTTTTCTTACTCAGCATACCTATTTTCATTGGCCTAGCCTACATTAACACAGCAGTTGCCAATATTAATTGGAATGCTATATCAATTGATCGAATTATCTTTGCCAGCAATGCTGACTTTCGCAAACTATTATGGATTCGTATATCTAATTTTGCGCTGATTATATTCAGCATGGGTTTATTAATCCCGCTGGCAAAGGTACGCACTATTCAATTCTGGACAACATCCAAATCATACATGGGTGACCCACATCAGCTCACTTTGAAAGCCAAAGCACAAGATACCATTAGCGCGCTAGGAGAGGGCATCTCTGACATTTCTGGGTTAGACATCGGCATATGAATACCTTTCGTGCACGCTATTACGACGGCACCACTTTAAAACCTAAAGCGGTCACACTGATCTTTGAAAAAAAGAGACTATGTGTGCTAGAGGCAGGCAACCAAACAGAAATAAAACTAGAGGGCACCTATAGCTGCGATATTCATCAGCACCACCTAAGCCTTACCTTTGCTGAAGGTAGACGGTACGACATTTTTGAGCCCAGCAACGACCTGATACAAATGCTCGAGCCAGAGCACTTAGATAAAATCTTTCATCGATTTAAGAAAAAGCCATTTTACTTGATAGCACTCTTTGTTTTAAGCCTCTTAGGCGTCACGCTGGTCACTCAATGGACCATCCCAACGCTAGCTCGTCTTTTAATTGCCATGACACCAGAAGGGAGGCTAGATACCTATAGCGAGGTCATCAGCAACGGGGTGATCGATCAAGTCGGCAAGCCTTCTCGGCTATGCCCGAGCAGCCAGAAAAAAATAATCAATCTAGTGCAAGACAAACTACTCAGCTCAGAACCGGACATCCGTCGGCGTATAACAATCAACTTTCGGTCTGATGTTGGCATTAACGCATTTGCGCTACCAGACGGCAATATTCTGTTAACGGATGACCTGGTCCGATTTATTTCCAGTCACGAAGAACTGCTAGGTATCGTTGGCCACGAAATAGGACATGTCATGGAAAGACACTCCTTACAAAGAATCCTGGAAACCGTGATACTTGGTTTTTTATGGGATGCATTAACAGGGGACTTAAGCAGCACGGCAGCAGCTGCCGCAGCCTTACCTTTAATCATGCAATACTCAGCATATTCCAGAAAAGCTGAGCACGCTGCCGATGCCTATGGCGTCCAATTAATGAAAAAAAATCAACTGGATCCAACCTATATGGCGTACTTCTTCGCCAAGTTGGACACCAATACTAGCGACACAGCGAATGCGCTTGAAACTAGCACATCTAACAATACATCTACCAGTGAGTGCTTCAACATTGCGTTTGAAGCGCTCGCCACATCAGCAACATCTAAAGAAACAATGGATAAAGTACTCACTCATTACTTAAGCAAGTCGAACATAAGTGAAGAGAGCAAGTCTATTTCTGATCTAATGACCAGCCACCCCTTGTCGAAAGAGCGAGTAAACAATATTATCAATCAAAAATAAGGCCATTTCAGTTATTTGTCTTGGCAAAGTTGAGCCACCAAGGGTTCAAATTGCGTAACAGTTTCTTCAGCACGATGATTTCGCTCAAAATAATGCTTCGCATTCTCTGATAAGGCTAACCAGTTTTCGGACTTTAACGCTTGTTTCGTTTTAGCCACAAGGTCTTCAAAGTCAGCAGCCGGATAACCTAAACCATACCGAGCAACTACTTGGTCCGGGTCAAACGTGGTGACCAAAGGTAAACCAACACTCCAAGCTTCTAAATAAACATTTGGAAAACCCTCGTACTTTGAAGTACTACAGAGCAAGTCTACAGAGTTAAAGACCTCTCCCATTTGGCTATGAGGGGTCCTTCCTAATAAAGTTACATTCGCAATGTCTTCTGCACGCTTTACTAGCGACTGATCATACTCATTTGAAACATTAGCTGAGCCTGCAACTTGGAACTCATATTCTGGCAAGCGCTCGGCTAAGTCCAACAACCATTCCAAACGCTTTACTGGATTTAACCGACCCACCCAAAGAATCTTTTTCTTTTTTCTTTTTAACTTGTCTTGTGCATCCACAGTGACAGGAAAGCCAGCGCAAGGCATAGGGATGTGCGTGCTTTCAAGCCCGAACTCCTCTTGCAATAAAAGCTTCTGTTTCAAAGTTTGCACCACAATTTTATCTGCCTTAAGCAATCCGTGGCGATAAAATATGCGTTCTCTTTGCGGTTTTAATGCAGGCAAAGCTCGAACACAGTCTGAATCATTCGCCACCGAATACAGCACTTTTCGTTTGTTTTTATGTGCCCACAATACAATTTGCCCCAAGGCTACATCACCACAATTATAATAATACACGTCCGCATCAGCTTGACGCATGGCTTTTACAAGACTACTCCAACGTGGGTAAGCAAACCTAAGGATAGGGATGCCTTCGTCTTTACCACAGAGTTTGATGAGGCGAACGCCATCGACTTCCTCATTGTTCTCTTGGCCATAGTCCCAAGTCACCAAGCTGACATTGTAACCCTGCTGGGCAAACCAGCGAGCCATAATTGGGGTTTGAACTTCAATACCGCCCACATGGCCAATATCTTTGCCCGTCATCACACCATAGGCGTTATGCGCAATAATACAGATGGATGGTTTCATCGCTGCCTCGTCGTTATTGAGATATAAAATTGAATATTAAAAAACCAAGAAAACCCAAAGAATCAAAGTGAGATCATGATAACTTTGCAAGCATTCAGAGTCTAGTGATTTTTTCAGCAAATTTGTGTGGTCACGCTTAGCGTATATGTCTATCTATTTTGCTAAATAGACATAGCAAAGCCTACGGTCTGAAGCTCTTCATCAGTTAGCCCAATATCATCCCTATAGGCTCGATAAAAACTTCTAGCTTTTGTCAACACCTCCTGAAGGTTTTCATCTGAGATAATCAAACAATCTTTCTCCGTTTCTAGTAATTTCTTCACATCAGCCAATGGACGGTGATCTGTTTCGTGTGGTTGTGAATATAATGCATGAGCGATTATAAAAGCAGCTGTGCTATCAGCTCTCTCATACTCACCTTTTCCAAACTCTTTCAACAAATAATCCGAGCTTAAAAATGAGTAACCACTCCCACCGTTAGGTTTGGTGGACTGATCCATCACTGCAAAAACCTCCACCAATGAAATCAGGTCGTACCAAAATAAAAACTCATCGTCCTCAAAACTTGATGCAATATCATGCACTTCTAATTTTGGCATCTGCGCTGCATAAATAGGCCTCAATTTCCTAGCATCACTTAATTGGGATGTTTTATATATTTCTGGTACAGATTTCGCTATTTGTTCAACAGCAACTTGTGTACCCCTCGCTGTATAACTTTCTAGCCGTTGCTGCGGCTGAATAGAAAACATGGGGTCATTCAACAAAAAATTCTTAAGCGCCTCTCTTCGATGTTTTGCATCTGGCCCCCACCGTGGCGAGATCAGCTCGCTTAACTTATCTTTAGATAAAGGAGCGCCAAGTTTAGCCCTCTTTGGCTTCGCTTCATCCGCAGCAGGTCGCGCACCAGGCAAGGACGAAGCTGGCGTAGGGTCTGCCACCAGCCATTTAGATTGTGCAGCATCCCACCATTCTACCCAACGATGCGATTGCGCCGGTATATCACCATCCGAGTTTGAGACATAACCAGCAACAAGTCTAGTTGGCACTTGAAAGTGATCTGAGAGTATCAAGGCTAATGCATCAGCAAATTCCGCGCACACGCCTTTTTTACATTCTAGTAGCGCAATCGTGCGATCAGTTAAACGCTCTTTACCTTCATAGTGAAATGCAAACTCATCTGAATACTCTAAATTGTCCTTCAAGTATTTTGTTAATGCTTGTATCACGTATGATGTTCCGGCTCTATCATTTTTTAATTGTTCTACAAGGCCTGCTAGGCTAGGATCTGCCTGCAAACTGACGGGTTGGGCGGCTGGTTTTTGAACACTAGGCGAAGCATCCACGAAAAGCGGGTCTTCAATATATTCATATGCAATGTCTGATTTTTCATTGTTCAATTGTACCCCTGATAAGTCAGCATACCAGTTGCCATCCGGCTTTCTAACAAACTGAGTATCAATGGATGCACCATTAATTGAAAAACTTGCTGGCTTACAGCCTTTGGGCACCAATAAAAGCTGGGGGCTTACTACAAGGGTATCATCCAATACAATACGATTTTGTGGTTTTTTTGATGCTACTGAACGAACATGTTTCGCTTGGAAATTAGTGATTTTATTCCTATTTAGATCAAAAAACCCGTCAGCGAGATAAGTTATCGCTAGATCAACACTGGAGGTTATTTTGCCAAGATTACCTTCAATATTTTGGGTACCAACACCAGAAGTTAACTTATTTCTTGCGTTTAAACTCGCTTTCTGATTAACAGCAGGCTGCTTCTGGTCCTGCCCGGAAGTTCTTAAACGAGCTATACTCTGGCGTATCGTGCGTTCAACTTC
>JAYPYM010000097.1:0-6037 GCA_038135915.1 Gammaproteobacteria bacterium | reverse complement strand
ACCAAATATTAACTGGTGCGTTTCCTTATCGTATTGAATACCCTCACCCATTTTATCAAACAAAACGACTTTAGGCGGAATCGACCCTTTCGGCCAATACCAACGGAGTAACGCATTCACTTGTGTTAACTTTGCAGATGCTTCCCGTCCCTTATTCGAACCCTTTTGAGCCGCGCTATTTTGTAGATCTACATAAAAAGTATAGTGGGATTCAATCAACTCATCGATACTAGCGTGAGGTAATGCCCTAAGCGTTTCAATGGATTCTCTGAGTTGGCGAGCTGTTGGCAATACGTTAGAACCCTTCTGTTTTAGATCATCTAAAATTGCATTATGATGCGCCAACAATTCTGAAATTCTCTCATTGGCAACCTGACCCTGAGAAAAATGGTAAGCTAGTTGCTTCAGCTCCGTCTTATTGTGCTCTCTGGTCTTGATTAAGGTAAAACGATTTAAAAAAGCTTCTGAAAGTTTTTCTCTACCCGCATCCGTTTCGGGATTCATGGTAACAATGAGCTTAAATCCAGGCTTAGCTTGTACACCTTTCGTGGCATCGCCTGTGAGAATACCATTTAACATGCCTTCCAAAATATTACTTTGCAACATATTTGCTTCTGACAAAATAACAGCTTTGCCTTGCTGCATAGCTTCAACAATCTGTTTTTTTAGAAATTCCTGATCTTTACAAGTATTGATTCGAACGTACTGCTCTCCCCGAGACTCAAGCACTTTTTCTACAATGGTATCTTTACCTACACCAGGCGGCCCCTCGATCAGCAAGGCTTTCTGACCTAAAACGCCGTCAGCCTCTTCAAATTTACTTTTCTTCTTCCAGTTTTCAACTTCTAAGAATGTATTGACTTGATCTGCTAATTTTTGGCTAGCAGGAATGCAAGCAATACCTACCTGTTTCAACTGACTATCTGTGACATGGCCAAGCGAAGCAAGGGGTTCCGCTAGGTCCAAACCTAGCTCACGCCTAATAACAACAGAAAACGCCGCCTGTTCATCGAAAGATAATTGACCACCGTAAACATCCTGTAGCGATTTTGCTATCAACAAATCCAAACTTAAGCCCCGGTCAACATTTCTATACGCTAAAATATATGACAGCGCTTGCTCCAGATTCCTCGGCGAAGTGGCTATTTCAGGATAATGAATAGAAAACTTTTCATGTATTTTTAATAATGACTCAGTAATTCTGTGCTTATCAGATTGCCTCAACCGCTTAACCTTACCTAAAACTGGGTCGATAACCTTCTGCTTTAAAAATTCTGGCTTCAACGATCTGAAAAGAATGGGGGTAAAGGAGTCTCTAAATGTTTCATGCACATGTCTTCCTGCAAAGTGGTCCTCATTACCTGTGACAATAATTTTGTGATCATCACCAAGGTGAAAGGTTTCCCCATCAATGCTAATGGTCTTTAACTTGCCGTTATTTGCGCTGACCAAACCTTCTAAGAACCGAAAAAAGTTAGGCTTTGCTAGGTTTGCCTCATCAATGACCAATATTTTTCTACCCGAGACTGTCTTTCCACCTAATTCACCTTTTGCCCAACGTTTAATAGCGTCTTTAAACTCACTAGTACCTTCGTCCTCTATATGGGCATCAAACCTTGTACCACCTAACTCGCCTACTAAGCGATCAATTAAATAGGTTTTTCCAGCACCAGGTGAGCCTTTTAAAAACAACCCAGAACCAGCCACCAAAGCTTGCTTCGCCTTTCTCAAAATACCAGGAGATCTATCTTCGACCCTAGATTTTTGATGCGCCATAATTCGCTGATGACCCCAGTTTGCTTTATCTCTATGCGACACTTCATCGAATAGATGTTTTTTGTCATCCATCGCATTCTGATCGCAGATATGTGCAAGCAAGCTCATAATATTTTGCTCAACTTTGCTTTCATCAAGCGCTTTACTGGATGTATCATGGGTACAATGCCGAATCAATTCTGGACTAAAAGCATTGGTGAATCGCCACAACTGAGATTTAACATCCTCGGCTCGAAGGCAGTCTGTTAAATACTGTTTGATACGAACTGGATCATAAGACAAAACATTTTCTTTAGAAAAAATCGACCTCACTTGAGCTTTAATAAAGTGATAGGCAGACTTATCTTTCTTCATGTCAATTAACAATAAATCCTTTAAAATTTTACCTTCAGGTTCCAATAGTGCTTGAGAAAGCGCCTCATCAAATGAAATGCGATGCTGTTTTTGAATTGCTTGAATCTGAGAGGCAATATGTTTCACTTTATTGAAACTAAAAGCAGGATTTTGCCCAACAGGAATAAGATTTTTTCTATGCAATACTTGAGATAGTTTATATAGCTTCCCCACCAATTTATCGATACCAGGAAAATCTTTCTCTAGCGCTGTGATAAACTGCCGATAAAGACTGCGCTCCAAACTTAGATTGTGTTCCTGTATTTTTCTTGGAGCGAATACATATATCTTACTATTATTAGGTGATAGGTCTTTTAATTCTTGACGTTCGCCATTCACCATTAAATATGGACTTGGGGAGGAAAACAGTGTATCCAATTCAGCCTGCAATCTAGGATTGCACTCCAAGCCACGAAACACAACATCGTACCCCATTTTCAAATGCGACACCAAGGTGGACTCCTGATACTCAAAGTTCAGCGTCCCCATAGTCGCCTGAGTTGAACGATCAATTAAGTCGCTTCGATTCATATCCGGTGTAACATCTACAAAGTAAACACCTTTTTCTGTATCCGAATCCCTTTCCATTACATAGGATTGATAGCCTAGGTCTTCACAGACTACTGTCTCTACGGGACCCCTACTATCCAGCCAGTCGCTCGTTGCAATAGAGACAATATAGTCTTGGTAAATACTTGGCACCGTAACATTTTCAGCAACACAAATATTTAACGGCCTATCAGATAACATCAGCCTATGCCACTGGGATTCACTTAAATTGCCTGTGATGAAAATATTGGACGGTTCTGCATGATTGTCATTGTCTCGATTGAGTAGTCCTTTCTTAGTTTTTAGCTTTTGATCCTCAACATAAGGCTGTTGGTGTAACATCTCTTCATAATTCGTTTCATTAATAACCCATGTTTTTTCTTTCGGTAAGACTGTGGGGAATGTTTTATTTGAGAGCTTTGTCTGTATCACAGCTTCGCTATAACCTGACTCTAACGCTATTTGATAACCTTCATTTATTTTTTCAAAGTAAAAATCTCTAAAGTATGGGTCATTGATTGGCGCATTCCTGATGACAATCGTTTCACTCTTACCACCTCGTACTTCAAACGGGTCAGCTGATAGAAACCAATCCCCATCTTGATCATTTTCTTTTTCATTATCAGGCTTAATACCTAGCTGTGGCTGCAATGCTGTTCGCCAGTCATCATCTCCATACAGCTCTATGACATGCTCTCCGACAGCATGCCCTCTTCCATCTACATATGAGGCAATATCTACCTCATTGGCTTCTTTCAAAGCTTCTTCCTGTTTACAGTATTGATATCGAGATACAACCGGGCCAGATCTGTTGATTGCCCACAACTTATCTCTGGAAAGAAGCGTTAATACAGCTAATGTTTCTTCAATTTCTTTTCCCTCGAACAGATTACCTTCAACCACCTCATTAAGCTGCTCAAGATCGGATAACCAATTATTTTCATTGACAATGATGACTCCCCCCTGTTTAACCAACTCCCTCAAGGGGCCAGGCACTTGTTCAGGGAAACCTTTCGGATCTTTTAACTCAGGAGAAATAAGGAGCCTTCTTAAATCTTCTGGTTTATCTAAATAAATACTCGGTATGTGCTTCTCTGCTAGGCTCGCTTTTAATGCTAGCCTAGCCTTTTCGATATCCTTAGTTTTCGGTACACTTAATGAAAGCGGCTTACCTCTAGCAAGGGACTCGACTACTCTCTTAACGACATCATCAGGATGGGTTTCACGAGTCATCGGTGTAGTGGCAGTATCTTGAAAACTGGATTTCCTTGACCCTCCAACACCACTTGCCCTAGTCCTAGCAGTGGCAATAGTTTGACGCTTTACCGATGTGGAATAGGAACTAGGTACCGCCGCAGATTCTTTACTTCCACATAAACCCATCTTCTAATGACACTCACCTTATTGACGTAACAGTAAAATATTGATGCTATTTAGCATCAATGAAAAGCGCAAATATACTATAAGCACAATATCATATCAATATGATATTTAGGTAAGTCTATTGATAGGTGAATAAGGCGTCTCGTTAATCACGAGACGCCTCGATGCTGGAAAGAGGGGGATCGGTACGATATTTAGGTTACAGATTGATCAATACTGGCACTGAAGCTTTACTGATTAGCCCAGCGATATCAATAGCAGACACTGCGAAATAATAGGTACCGGGTTTGATATTTTCTATACTGATACTGGTGTCTTTGCTTTCATAGGTATCTTTATATTTTGTTAGAAAATTTATATGCTCTCCAATGAATACTCGATAGCCAATTATTTCATTCTCATCTATAGACTCCCCGTTCGAACGATACTGGGGCGCAAGCCAATTCAGAGTACCAACTTTGCCATAAACCTTTTTTTTATTTTTCTTCCTTGAATTTGCACGTTCACTTTCAACTGATAAAGAGTCGGCATACTGACTTCTAGTATCCAACGCCATCATTACTGGCTCACTATTATTTCTTTTTTTATTTTTTCTAGATGCTACCTTAGCGCGAGAAGCCTTTTTCTTTTTCAACGCCGCTGCTTTTGCCTTTGCTGCTTTTTTCTTTTTCAGCGCTGCTGCTTTCGCCTTTGCCGCTTTTTTCTTTTTCAGCGCTGCCGCTTTCGCCTTTGCTGCCTTTTTCTTTTTCAGCGCTGCTGCCTTTGCTTTGGATAACTTTTTAGGCTTTGTTTTGCGTGACACTTTTTTTATTTGATCGGAAGTTACGGACACGCTTTGTGAAGAACCATCTTCTACCTGATAGCCATGATTCAATCGGATATCCATTTTCTCTGTGCTGCCAATAGCACTAATCAAATGTATTGACAAATCGTGAGTGTTTTTACTCGGATCAGCTAACTGGTAATCACTACTTGAAAAGCCATAGGGCAACATTGAGTAATAAGACTCAACCTCTTCACCATCTATCACTAACGTAACTCTCGCTTCTTCTCCCTCCACTTTGCTGCTTAAGGCGAACTGAAACTCTTGCTCAATATCTTTATTTACGACGAAACCATTATCACCGGCATTCGTCATTTCCAGGTTAGAGTGAATCGTGAGATTTTCGTTAATGCTAGTCACATAAGCTGCTAGGGATGAAGAGGCGCTGCATAAACTCAAAACGGAAAGAACAAATTTGACACATAGTATCTGTACGATCTTTGAAATTCGAAAGTCATTAAAAATTACAATACCTAATTGAAACATAGCCGCACTGCCGCCTAAAAAAACTAGTTAATAATAATGATGAGGATGATTAATCCGTAAGATGTAATTATTAGCTTAAATTTATATGGATTCTTTACTTGTTTTATAAGTTGAGAACTTGCTCACACATATTTTTTCCGGCAAAGACTTTTATGCGCCGTTTCAAAGCAAAAATAGAATAACCTATTTTTCGAAAGCAACTATAGAGAGTTTGAAGGGGTTTTTTTAACGCAAAAAAAAACCCCTTTCGGGGCTTTTTTTCATCTTAAGAGAAACCTAAGATGGAATAATAATCTGACGATGTCCTACTCTCACATGGGGAAGCCCCACACTACCATCGGCGCTGAGCAGTTTCACTTCTGAGTTCGAGATGGATTCAGGTGGTTCATACTCGCTATGTTCGTCAGAAATCTTTAAGGTAAATACTAGCGCTCAACCCTTTTAGGGTTATATGGTCAAGCCTCACGGGCAATTAGTACAGGTTAGCTTAACGCCTCACAACGCTTCCACACCCTGCCTATCAACCTTGTCGTCTTCAAGGACCCTACAGGAGACTCTCGTCTCAGTGAGAACTCATCTTGAGGGAGGCTTCCCGCTTAGATGCTTTCAGCGGTTATCCCTTCCGAA
>JAYPYM010000096.1:0-15026 GCA_038135915.1 Gammaproteobacteria bacterium | reverse complement strand
ATGATAGGTTTAGCCTAGCCACTTTTGACCATTCACTGTTTGCATCAATTTTTAGGTAATCTTTCCATGTGGCCGCAGCATCTTCAAAGCGATTCATTTGCTTGTAGCATTGCGCAAGGTTAAATACAGCACTTGCGTAGTTTTTATTCTGTTTAATAAGTTTGGTGTAGAGTGCGCAAGCTTGTTGGTAATTGCCAATTTTGCTGTAAATATTAGCTGCGTTGTAGAGCGCATTGAAAGTTATTGAGGAAATACTTTCGTCGCTTGCTGCTAATAGAAAGTGTTGAATGCTGATTTGGTTATGGCCCTTTAAGCCAAAAATAATTCCGAGATTGTAATGAGAACTTGAATGCTTTGGGTCCAGCCTGATTGCCTGTTGATAAGCATCTATTGCGCCTAACCAGTTTAGCTTTCTTTCAAAATAAAGCCCTCGTTTAAACCATAGGGAAGGTGTAAAATTCGCTAAAAAAGTCATTTTGTCTAACTCAAAGTTCCTATCATGATATCTGATCTACAACAGGGTGAGACTAACACGACAACATATCTGCTGCCAAGTGACTTGGGCTTCAACATGAAAGTTTAAGAAAATAAGATTGTGATTGATCGGTATGAGTTTAGGGTGAATCCGAAATGGATTGCTAGCAGGCTTTAAGGTTCACTGATAGCACACTTAATTGAAAAGACATGCTATCAGTGAATCAACCTGGCTAGAAATGTGAGGGCTGCTTTGTTTTAGATAGCCTGAATGTATTGCACCTTGCCTAGTAATTCACTTGCTTTACTCAAAAGATCCAAGAAGAATTGGTACATCTGATCTTGAATACTTCGGCTAAATTCTGAAGTGGCCTCTTCTCCTTTTAATTGTGCATTAAGCATGTTTTTATAACCCTCTTTTTGTCCAGCATACCAATCCGCTTGGGCATCAATAATACCTTTCACTGCCTCACCCATTGCTCTAGCTGCCTGACCCAAGGCGGGAAAAATCATTCCGGCAGGGTCTAGTCCTCTTAAAGGTGGGATAGCACCTGCTATTACAATAGCTGCAGAAATAAAGCCAGCAGCCATTCCTACCTCGGCAGCTTCTGCTCTAGTCATAAAGATTTCATCTGAGAAAACAAAATCTAGTTTCGCTAAGTCATAATGAATTTGTTGTTCCCTATCTTTTGAGTCTGATATATCTTTTCTGGCCTCTCGAAAACCGGCGAAAGCAATAATGGCCAAGTCAATAAAGAGATTGGCAAGGTCACCAGAATTAAACTCCTCATTTGAGTAAGTGACAGATCGAATATTCGGTGGTGGAGGGGGTACAGAAGAAGGTATATTTCCGAAACCTTGAGGTACGGTTCCATCGCCAGAAGGAAGTTTGAGTTTCCCAGGCCCCCTGACTAATGTTCCTAAACCGTCAAGCAATTCGTCCCAGGTTCCAAAAGCGCCATCTCCACCAAATGGGCCTTCATTTTGAACGTCCTTACCGCCGTGCTCCTCGTTGCCAGATTCGTTAGAGTTGCCTGAATTAGCTTGATTTTGTAAAGCATTATGAATTGCAAAACTATAAGCCATTGCTATTTTCCTTCTAATTATAATGTGTATTTATGTTAGGCTGCCATTCTATTGATAGCCGCTATGGTTGTTTCATGATACTCTTTAATTAGTTTTGCCGCGAAATCATATATATTTTTAATGTTGTTAGTGGTTTCTTGGTAAAGACTAAATAAGTGCTGTATTTCTCCATCTATGCGCGCTTTATCGCCTGCGTGGATATTTTTATAACCTGATAGCTGTGCAGCGTAATAGTTAGCAAACGCAGCATGGACATTTGTGTCTTCAATTTCATCCTTGTTTGCTTCATAGTAGGCAATCGATGCCGCTATGTTTTCGCCGCCCAAGTGTCTGATGGTGATGATGTGGCCCCAATCACGCATTCTGGCAAATATAGCGGTGTACCCATTATTCCAATCGGAATCTGTGTCTACATTTGAGTAATCCAGTGCTCTGCCAGCAGCTTCCATTGAAGCTTCACCTGCGCTATGGTTGCCAGACTGATAGTGCTGGTATGCTTCACTTATATGGTTAAGAAACTCAAAGGTCTCAGGAGAGCTTTCCTGTAATTCAGCATAATCCTCAGGTGAGATTTGGCCGTAATTTGGGTCATGCTCTACTTCAGGAAAATCAGGGGTTGGGATGAGGCTAGTGGTAAATTCTATAAGGGCAACCGGCGCGGTAACAATTGCAGATAAAAAGGCTACGAAAATATCTTTTCCAGTCCCGGATAAACCAAGAAAGTCAGCAAAACCCTCTACGGCGTTGTCGATATTTCTATATACGTTATCCCATATTAAGCCTCCGAAGTTTGTACCATAATTGGCTTGCCCATCTGGCAACTGCTGAGCCCTATTCCTGGCTTCGGCGATCGCTTCTTGGAGGTCATCGCGTTGTTTTCTAAAGGCCTCTCTAACATGCTCCATTTCATCATGCTTTGATTTTAAGTCTTTTAGCAACTCACCTGATCGGCCCATTTCCATATTATGCATAATCGTGAGTAATGCTAGTAGCGCGTCATGAACATTCATGGTTGGAGAGGGTATTGGTGAAATACTCGAATCATACTGGTTGTATACCCGTACAGGGTTATCACCAGCGTGAAAATAGCCAGAACGGTTATGTACCCAGACGTCACCATTGCCAGAGAGAGAGTTATCTACATTTCCATTGCCACTTCCGCTTTGTTGCTCGCCTAATGAATTAAAGTAGTTGAGGATAGCGGTTACCGGATCTTCATCCTCATCCTGGATTCTCTGGATAACGTGATCTGGTAGAAACCCATTGTAAAACTTAGATAATATACCATTATCCATTTTTACTACGCTCCTTTTCTAATTTTCTTAAGTAAATCTTGATTTCAGTTGACATAGCTGAAATTTTGTCTGATGCATCCTCTCCATAAAGGTTTGCTACTTTAATGAAGTAGGATGTGACCTTAAATAACTGGGCGGGAGGTCTCTTTTCTGCCTCTAAACACTTAAATAACCAATAGATAGCATCAATATTTTTGTTATCTAGCGTTAATATATAGCTGTATTGAAGTCTTGCAGTTGGGTAGTCGCCCATTTCAAATAGAGCGCCACCTAAAGATAGCCGATACTTAATATTTGTATGTTCTAAGAAAGCTAACCCAGAAAATATTTTTGCTGCATTGCCAAGTTCTCCCATATTGTAATATTGATACCCCATTGTATAGAGTGAATCCAATGCTACAGAATCAATATTTCTGCTCTCTGCAACTGTTTTAGCGTCACCAATATAGTTTTTAAGCATTTCTTGTACGGATTCAGAATCTATGCATGCTCGGTATACTATATCCTGTCCAGTAAAGTGGCCTTTTTCAGCGTTAGATGCAGTGGGTTGCTTGGTACTCAAAGTATATTCCTCGTTATATAATGTTTACAAATTATCTAATCACAAATAATTCTTCTTTGTGAAAGAATCATTTTTGCTTGCTCAGAGTTCCCAATGCGTGATATTCCCGTTACTGAAACGACCAGGTTTGAATCATCTGCATCATTTGTCCTTTGTTCAACATAATATTCGTCTCTAGTTTTCCTGAGTTTTTTTCTATCAAAACCGGTTTCTTCATGCATGTTTCTAACCCCATGTAAATGTATTTATTTCTTGAAGTGATAAGTTAAAATAATATCTTGTTTAAAGATGCGATCTTTGATCTAGTAGGTGCTCCCAGTTTTTCCATCGCTCGTTTGTTTTTGGTGATTGACTTTGTGCTGGAATCACCAAGAATGCCGGCTTGAAGCTCAGCTTGCTCGATCAACTCCAATCTTTCTTCAAGTGGAAGTTTATCGAATGCTTCTGGGTTGTAATACTGGTCCTGAGCAGCAATGAACTTATCATATTCAGCTATCTTCAATTTAACCTTTTCCAAAAGCGCAGAGACCTTCTCTGTTGAATAATTCTGGTTTTTTTCAGCCATATGTGATTACCTGCAGTATTAATGAATAAATTAATCTTGAGTGCATTAGAGCATGGTTGTGGTGGAGATTGCTGTTCAATATTTGTTAGCGAGTGTTAACAATGTAAGTCGTAGTATAAATATTTTGAAATCAGAAGCTTACAAGTATTTCATTGTTTACATATTCGTAAAAATTTATTAGTTCTGTGGCATTTAGTGTGATATTTGGAATGTAAGTATTAATTGCTACATTTCTTTCCTTGTAGATGGCGATGCCGATATTGAGAAAATCATGTTTTGTTTCTTTGACACGCTTGCTGATCATGTTGTAAGTATCAAAAAGTTGAGATTGAGCGAGATTTGTTACCATAAACCCTAGAGTTGCCCCGTCCTCTAAGAACTCTAAATGAATCGTGAAGTAATCAGTCAGTAGACCAAGGCACAAGTGCTCATCAAGATGCATCCCTTCGATTCTAAGGTGTGCTAAGAACTCTTTTGTTATATCGTGATAATAAATTTCGTACATCTATAAAGCCTATGTGTATAAAAAATCTAATCCAAATCAAATAAATCTATGATATCGTCGAATTCCGGTGTTTCCTCTACGATGAGGTCTGATCCAAAGTCTAATTCCATGGTTGCTTCCTGAATTATTTTTCTATAATCCTCCATTAGCTTTATCCGGACATTCTCCTCTGGAAAAATCTTCATAGGAATTTCTGTAAAGATATCTAGCAGACGGTTGTATAAGTCTATCTTTAGTTCACCCTGGATTTCTACACTGTCCGCGAGAGCTAAGAATTTTTCTTTATCCCCAGCTCTACGAAGCGCCAATTTTAGAAATGTCTCAAACGTTTTAAGATCCTTTTTGTTCATCTTCTTCTTCCTGCTTCTTTCTCAAGTAATCGAGCATTTTATAGAATCTCTTATAAAGTTCCTTTAATACCCTTAGGTTATATATGTCGTTATTAATAACGCGCAGCTTGACCTCCTGCATGCAGATTGAAGGGCTTGCTAGATCTGCTGCTGTTGCTTCAAGCAAAAACTCTATTGATTCAAACATGTATATTGCGTCAAAATTCTGCTGGATATAACGAAGTACATCAGCAAGATCCTGGTATCCGATGACGGCATTAAAGTAAAACTTTAACATGCCTTGAGCCTGTTTATTGGGTTCAATATTTTGGAATTTATAAATTGCATTCGATACATTAAGGGATGCTAATAGTTTGGTGGGTTCCTTATTCAAAATTTCGGACAAGGATTTGTCAACTAGTTTTAATAGGTGTTCAATATTCTCCGCATCAAGATCAGATAGCTTACCCTTGTTGATTAGGTTCTGGAACTCGTCTTTCAGTTTTTCAAGGAACAGAAATTGATCCCCAATATTTTCAAGTTTTTTCCCAATATATCCCAGCAGTTGTCTTCTTGTTTTAAACTTGGTATTTCGAACTTCTTCCATCATACTGTAAAAAAGCCCGTCTTTGTTTAATCTGGTGGATTGTTTAAAATATCTTTTAAGATCCTTCTTATCCTTGATGATGGACTTTCTTTTGATATGTACTGATTTTTTCTTTCCTCTGGATTGAGATATTGAACAGGATAGTTCCTCCATACCCTTAGCCAGTGAGGCTGAGTTCCTGATGGCTTTAAACCGTTGTGCTTGAGGAGCAACTCGGGTGCTAGCACGTTTAGCCGCACTTGCGGCGGCAGCAGCTTTGTCATTTCTTACTAGCATGTGCTGGCCCCAGGTTACTGTACAACGGTTCGAGAAAGTTCGAAGTATTTATTTTTCATTGCTTCACAAATTGTCAAGAAGTGGTCGATATAGTCAGTCGTAAAGTTGTCTGAAACATCTATAACAGATAACTTAGTCTGCATAATATATGACCCAATTTTGCTGTCGATCGTTAACCAACTTGGTGAAGTAAAGTACCCTCCAAAACAGGTTTGCGCTAGTTTGATAAATATGTGTTCATCTACTTCTTTATCGCCGCATATATCCCCAATATCGAACTCTAGTTGCAAATATCGCTTATCGAGAATACTAAAGGCAATCGTCATTTCCTCATTGAAACATAGTTCAACGAAAGTCTGATCTTCGGTAAGTTCCTGATCTATACCAATTTCTGAAATAATACGTTGTAGCATCTGGTTCTCATAGCATCATGTAAGACTATATTAGGCTGCTATAGTAGTGGCACCCATTCATTAGGGAGACTATATTGATATTTGGCAGTTAATAGAAGTGTGCAACAGTTTTTATATGTAACGATAGTTTTTGTTTTGTTCGAAAACTTGGTGTTGGCTAATAAAGGCTACAGAAATGTAACAAATATACTGCAGACCTATATAGACCAGGTGATATAGTGGAACCCTGCTGTGTTAAAGGTAGTATGATGAGGAATTAATAATGGATAATTTTACTTTCCGAATAGGAATAGAATCGGTTATCAAGTTTGACTCGGTTCATCAAATCGTTACCTCAAAGAGCGAAAATCTTGGTTCCCCAAATATAAATTTGATTTCGCATGATCCGATCAAGAATATCTTCCGATTAGATCAGACAATGGAGTGGCAGCTCCTAAGAGCAGTTAAGCCGAAGCAACATGCACTAGATTCCTTGGTGAACTGCAGATCATATAATACCAGCCTCAAAAGCTTAGTAAATAAATTTAAGATAAGGCGAAAGTTTGGTAACGAGAAACATAAGAAAATGTGGCTGAAGGGTACCGCGAATCTCTCCGAGCTCGATAAGCTACAACAGGATATCATCAATGCTATTGCTCAGGATGTAGAGGTTTAATCTAAGAGAAATGACAGAAAATGAATTCCAGAATGTTCTGGTTATCACCTATTTTCTAATGGAACAAGGTAAGTTTAAGGAAGCTTTAAGTGTGCTGATGCTTGCTACTGAATTCTATAGTGATAATCTAGAATACAATCGCATGTTGACTACATTATTCTATTTGCAAAAAGAATATAAAAAATGTTCAGTCATGTTTCAAAAATATCCAAAAATGGCTCAAGAAGATAAGCTATTTCAGCAATTAGAAAAAATTTGTTCTAAGTTAGGTGGTAAAAAGTGAAGGCGTTAAAGTTCTTTAAAGGCATAAAGATGCGAACGGACATTGCTGTCGCAGTCTTTATTATTGGCATCATCTTTATGATGATTATACCCTTACCGACTGGGCTAGTAGACAGTCTCATCGCAATGAATATGGGTATATCGGTCATACTACTGATGGTTGCTGTGTATTTGAAGAACCCATTAGAGTTTTTGGCGTTTCCTGCTGTACTGCTAGTGACCACCTTATTCCGGCTAGCTCTTTCTATTACAACAACACGACTCATCTTGCTAGAAGCTGATGCTGGAGAAATTATCCATGCATTTGGTAACTTCGTTGTTGGTGGTGATCTGATTGTGGGTTTGGTTATATTTTTGATCATTACGATTGTTCAGTTTCTTGTTATTACCAAGGGGTCAGAAAGGGTTGCTGAGGTTAGTGCTAGGTTCTCACTCGATGGCATGCCTGGTAAACAAATGAGTATCGATAGTGATATGAGAAGCGGCTTAATTGACATGGAAGAGGCTCGTCGGCGTCGAGGAGACGTGCAGTATGAGAGTCAGCTGTTCGGTTCGATGGATGGGGCGATGAAATTCGTCAAAGGGGATGCAATTGCTGGTGTTATCATCATCCTTGTAAATATTATCGGTGGGATAGCAATTGGTACGTTAAACAATGGTCAATCAATGGGGGAGGCAGTTGAACTTTATTCCATCTTGACCATTGGTGATGGACTAATTGCACAAATACCTGCGCTCATTATTTCAATTACTGCTGGTATTATCGTTACCCGTGTTTCAACAGAAGATTCTAAGGATTTAGGAACTGATATCGTTAGTCAGATATTAACGAAGCCACCCGCTTTTATGGTGGGCTCCGGTATTTGTTTTGTATTTGCAATAGTACCTGGTTTTCCGACCCCAATCTTCTTAGCTTTAGGTGGTGCCTTCGCAGGTGTTTACTTCTTCTCCCAGAAAAAAATGGCTAACTCAGGCGAAGAGAATGAAGTCCTAGATGTTTTACAGAAGGGAAGAGATGTTGAAAAAAATGAAGTCATGGGAACTACCAGTTCTGATCTGGGTATTAGTATTGATAAGTATGATTTTTCAGTGCCAATCATTGTCGACGTGTCACCGAAAATGAAAGAACATATCGATTTTAGAATGGTGAACGATGATATTAAAGCTGTAAGGAAAGCGCTCTATATAGATTTGGGTGTTCCTTTTCCTGGTATTAACATACGTTTTAACCATAACTTGGATAAGAATGTCTATAATATCTTATTCCAAGAAACACCCATGTGTGAGGTTGAGTTAGAGTTTCAGAAGATCTTAGTGGATAAGAATTTTTCCGAGTCTTTAAGAGCAGTTGATGTGCCTTATCAGCGGGGTGCGATGGTAATACCTGATATAGAAACGCTTTGGGTCGATGAAAAACATGAAGAAACTTTGAAAGAGTTTAATTTACCTTATTTTGATTTTTCACGAATTATTTCATACCACTGTTCCTATATCCTTAGAGAGTATTCACATGAGTTTATAGGGCTTCAAGAAACGCATAAATTATTAGAAATGTTAGAGAAGAGCCATGGGGAGTTGGTTAAAGAGCTCAAAAGGTTACTGCCGATACAGAAGGTGGCAGAAATTTTGAAACGCTTGGTTTCAGAGGATATATCCATCCGTAACCTTAAGTCTATCTGCGAAATACTGGTTGATTGGGCGCAGAAAGAAAAGGACAGTGTGTTATTGACTGAGTACGTAAGGTCTGGTCTAAAGCGCTATATAAGCTATAAGTATTCTAACGGCAAGAATATCTTGGCCTGTTATTTGTTTGACCAGAAAATTGAAGAAGCCTTCAGAAGTAGTATCCGTCAGACCTCTGCTGGTAGTTATTTGGCTCTCGAACCAGCGATGACCGAGCAAATCACTAAAGCAATTAGAGCAACAGTTACCAAGCTTGTGGACAATAACAAGGCTGTAATTGTTACCCCAATGGACATTCGTCGCTATGTGAAGAAGCTAGTTGACCTAGAAAAGCTGCGCATAGAAGTGATTTCATATCAAGAACTTAACGATGATATCGTTATCCAGCCTTTGAAGAAGATAAATTTAGACTAAACATTATTTTATTGGTCTGTAATTTTTTGAAACAAAAAATTACAGACCTTTGTCAAGGGTGTGGTAATATTAAAAGGTTGCACGGAAAGTAACTAATATTCTACTTTTCATTATTAGAGGTCAGAGGAGTAATTTATGTCAGCTGGAGCTCCAATTAGTAGGGCGGGCAGTGTCCCTTCATTTCAAAGGCCAGAGAGTAACAAGAATAGTAATTCCCTAAGTAATGATGAGGGCAGAGCCACCAATAAAAATTTCGAGTCAAGAAATCACCCTGGTACTAGCTTCCTTAAGGGTTTAGCTCAGGTAAGCGATACTTTTCTGGATCAAATACTTCCTCTCTACACTAGGGCTGTATCAGCAGGCGCAGGACCTAATGATAGTGATTATGGGAAACCTGCATAAAAAAAGCCCCTTTCGGGGCTTTTTTTATGCAATTAAGCTTAGGGTTTCTATTTTCCTTTTTTAACATACTCGGCTTTTATGACGGCCACCGGATTTCCCCAGTTATAGCTTTTCACCGACAGTTCTCCTTCACCGTGAATACCTGCATGTGGATGAACAATACCTTCGCCATCTTCTTCGTTAAATCCTTCTCCGCCACACTGAGGGCCTGGGATGGTAATACAAGTTTCTTCATTCAGTTCGGAACCTGCATCATAGGCTTTAACGCCTTTATGGAATTTTAATAACTTGATGACGGGAATATTAGTTAAACCGGCAAATGCATCGTTAGTTGGTAGTAGCATAGAGCCGAAGTGTAGATAATCAGATGGCTTTACATTGGTCAATGTTACTGAAACTATCTCACCTGGTAGGATTGGGTTTGAGTAAACGCTAGGGTCGGCTACTTTAGCTCTTCTGTAGGTTTCAATGTCGCTGATCAGATCACTTCTGTCGCCACCTTCTGCTAATTTTGCTAATCCTTCACTCGCTGGTTCTCCTACTTTAAAAAATGGTGTAACCGGCCTTTTGGTAATGGCTACTAGGGGAGGAGTTAGGATAACGCCACTGGTCACGTTTTGTATGTGGATGGTAATTTCTTTTCCCATGGCATGGCCCATGTTTGCCCATGACATTACGAGGGCAGCGACTGAAATCAGGAGGTATGCTTTCTTTGGCAGCTTAGCGTGATTAGATCGTTTCATAAGTTATTATATCCTTAAATAAAATGGTTAATAATGAAATTACTCCCCTTTATCTCCCCCGAAATAAGGGAGATAATTGATGAGAGCAATGTTAAGATTATTTTTTATGAGAAAAGTTCTGATAGATTTTAAATAAATTTAAAATTAATACTTATTGTTGTTTGAAGTATGGCAAGGTGGTGTGCAATAAAATTAAATTTTAGTCATTAGATCTACCACATCAGATCATCTGGTATTTGATAATTGGCATAGGGATCATTCTCATCGGTTGCATGATCGTCCACCTCTGCTATGAAAACTATATGACTCGAGTCTCTTAACTTTATTTTCTCTGCGACGGCTTTAGGGATCAGCTCGTAAGTTTGAGTTGAACGAGGTGATTTGACTATAGCCAGTCTTCCCTTGCTGAGCTGGTTTTGAATATGTTGTGACACATAGATTTTTTTGATGACTCTGTCTTGTGTAAAGCTGAATGCGATGTCTCCTTCTTCACTAGATATAATATTGCTTTCAATTAACTGTTTGATTTGTGCCTGAATGGCCTTAGTTTCATATTGCTCTTGTTTCTTACGGTTTAATGCTGCATCCTGACGTTTCTTTTCTGCCATGTTTTCCTTTATTTCCGCTTTAACTTGATCTATCTCTGGCTGAGCTTTCTTACCTTTTTGCTTTTGAAGCTTTTGTTGTTTACGCTTGTCCGTTTTGGCTTTTTTGGCCTTGTCACCAGAAATTAGACCGGATTTCAGTAGTTGATCTTGAAGTGATTTTGACATTATTTAAAACCTCTTATCGTTCTCGTTCTCAGTCGCAGATTGCTGAATGATTGTTAGCCTTGTTGTGGGGGAATTGCCCTAATTAAATGAATATAACATATATCATTATGAATATTTATGTGTTTATCTGATATCAGGCTCGTTAATCCTATTCATATTCACTATACTTTGGCCTTTTCGGCTGAGTAATGAAAACTGTGCGATTTTAGAGTTGGAGCTTAATCTGTGACGAGTAAAAAAGATCTTTTGTTTGAGTGCTTGAAAAAACTGGAAGCCAGTAAGTTATTTCAAGGTGGTGTCATATTTATCATTATACTCTCTGCGTTAACGACTGGTGCTAAGACATACAGCTTACCTAGTATAGTCGAATCGGTATTAGAACTGTTGGACTCAGGCATTACTTATTTTTTCCTGTTGGAAATATTATTGCGCTTTATCGTGCATGAAAAGAAAAAGCACTTTTTCCTAAATGGCTGGAATGTTTTCGATACGATTGTTGTCGTTGGTAGCTTAATTCCGTTAGATAACGCTGATGCAGTCTTGATAGGGCGTTTATTAAGAATATTCCGTGTTTTGCGTTTAGTCTCTGTGATTCCCGATCTTAGGTTTTTGATCAATTCTCTGTTAAAGGCAATACCAAGGATGGGGTATATTGCCGTACTCATGTTCATTATTTTTTATATATATGGGGCTATTGGCTCACTGTTTTTTCACTCCATTAACGAAACACTTTGGGGTGACGTTGCGATTGCGATGCTCACCTTATTTCGTGTGGCAACCTTTGAAGATTGGACGGATGTCATGTATGAAACCATGGCCGTATATCCTTTAAGTTGGATCTACTATTTAACCTTCATTTTTCTAACGGCGTTTGTTTTTCTGAACATGATGGTGGGTGCTATTTTAGAGGTGATGAGTGCTGAGCAGAATACTGAGGAACAAGAGAACGCACACAGGGAGAGAGCAGATATGGCAGAGCAGATAAAGATGTTACAAGAAAAGGTGGATATCTTGCTTGAACGAACCGGTTCACGCAATTAAATATTTCTAACGATGCCTTCTTTGGTGTCTTTTTCTGCTTTAAGTAGATTAGAGAGAAGGGTGATCACCAAGTTCATGTCGTTAATTATTTTTTGAAGTTTGATGAGATCGATTTGATTAAATGAGGAAAGACTTGATATTTTCTCATCAAGAGCCTCTAATTCCCCCTTTAGAAAATCTTCATCTAGATCTCCTGGTGGCACGTACTCAGTCGGGATGATAGGGCCGTTGTGGTTAGATTCGTAGATCACATGAGGTTCTGTGCCAATCCAGATCGGCCCGATTGTGACGCTTTCTGGTTCAGTCGCACCTCCCGTATAAGAGAAAGCTGTACTGCTAGAAATTGAATGGCTTTGGCTGTTTCCCCAGGTAGGGCCACTTTGACCCGGTGGACCGTTTGAAGCGTATGTATCAGATGTCCATGTCCCGTTTGTTTTACTATGGTGTTTATAAGCGTTGTTGCTTGTGCCGTCAGGTTTTGCCTCTACAAGTACTCCGTTATTCGATACAGTTACTCTAAAGTCAGATTTTCCTCTGTGGTAATCGTTTCTTGTAAATGAAGACCCGTTGTGCCATCTCGTATCAGGGTCTGCACTTCCGCCTTTGTTGTCAGTAATACGAGTGTTAGACCAGGCGCCATTAGCATAGGTTTGTTCAATCCAGAAGGATGGTTTGTTGCTACTGTAAGATGGATCCTGGCGTTCCACACGCATAATACGACGAACATTATTGTTGTCGTCGTAGTAATAGTATGTTTCTCCGGCAACCATATCATTCCATGCAGGCCTGGTTGCGCTTGGTTCCATCGGATCGGTTGATTTGCTGTTTGGGCTTACAGGTAGTGTGCCAGGTGACTGGGATCTAAAAGTTATTGAAGAACCGTTCCAACTGACACTTCGACTCAAATAGCTGCCAGTGGCCCAAGCGCTACTCTCGTGATACTTATCTGAACCTAAATTAACCCAATTGCCATTTGCAGCTTTCACTTCTGTATTATTCTGGTCCCAACCGCTACCAGATTTTTTCTGTCTGACTAAATAAAATGTGCCGTCATATTGAACCTTCGCAACTCTGTAATCCTGGTTACCCTCCTGGTAAAAATACCATTCATTCTCGGTCATTTGGTTCACTGAAGTAGTGGACAAATCAGATAGATAGTAACTTTCTTCGGTATAGCTAACAGATAAAAGCCTTCCTTCTTGATCTAAATTCACCTGGTATCTTAGATCGCCCAGAGTGAATTCGTTGTTACCATTTGTTAGATTCTGGCTGCCACTAGGTGAAGTGAAAACAGTGCTTTCCCAGCTTTCTCCATCATGCGTTGCGCTTTGCTCGATGTAGGCGTTTTGTGCTCCCACCTCGAGACGCATTTTTCGTTTTAGTGTCTCCCCATCATAATAGTAGTACCAGGTGTCCTTCTGAAAATTCGCCATCTCGGTCGTTGTCGGTGGCCTAGAAGCGGGCTCATTGTGGTTTGAAGATGGTGTTTCTGTAGGTATATAATAGAGATTTTCTTCGTATCCTAAATGAGTAATATTTCCATATTCATCGACTACTAAGTCAAACTCAGTGCCATTCGATTCAAAGGTGTTAGATCCTGTTTCAAATGGGCCATAGTCACCATAGGGTGTTTCAATTTGCGTACCGCCCCAGCTACCTTCTCCTTCATATCCTTGGGTAATATAGAAGTATCCGCTTCCGCCATTTTCATCTGAATAAGGTACTTTTAAAACGCGGTTTACATTGTAGTCGTCATCATAATAATAATACCATTGCGACTCATTCATGCTTTCATTGCTAGGTCTTCCATAGCTGGGATCTATGGGTAGCGTAGAGGGACCCGAGTAGGCTGGATTTCCCTGGCCTGGGCGCCAATCGTCAGGTGGTGGGTAGGGCCAATCGGCTGGGTCATACTTTGGCCCGCCATTCATATAGTCTCGAATGGCTTGCTTTTGTTCTCGCAGATACTGAATGTTTCGGTTACGATCCTCGATTTCTGAGATCAGGTCAGCAGCATTTGCGGAATAAAGATGATAAGCTGCAACCATAGCCATAAAAGCGTAGTCATAGACATCTCCGCCATACCTATATGATTTTTCTGAGCGAGGCCCTTGAACCTCTTGTGAAAAATCGTTCTCAATCATCCTATTCTCGACCTCATATTTTATGAGAAGTCATTATATGAAAGCGTACACCTATCAAGTATGTATAAATTGTTATTTTTTTTTAAGATAAGCTTTAGCCTTTTTGGCTGTGGGTTTGTGTTCAAATTAGTAACCTTCAGTGAAATGCGCGTTAAAAATCGAGTGTTGTACTGAAATTATTGCTTAAACATTTGATAAGCTTGTTTCGAGTTATACAATTATATAGATAGAAAAATTTATGTGTACGATGTCAATATTGTAGAGTCGAATGGCTAATTTGGGTTAGCTAGCTGTTTAAGCCAATCAAGCATTCGATTCTAGGAGGGAAAGGTGTGGCAGATTCCACTGTGCTGGCTATCGATGATGATCCAGTAAGCTTAGAAATACTAAATGCTAAATTAAGTGAAGCAGGTTATCGTGTGTTGAGTGCTTCAGATGGCGAAACCGGGCTTGAGATGCTTAAGAACCATCGGAACGAAATAACAACTATTCTCCTAGATAGGTTGATGCCAAAGCTTGACGGGATGGGGTTTCTAAAAAAGATTAAGGATAGTGGTGAATTTATTCACTTACCTATCATTATGCAAACTGCAGCATCAAAGAAAGATCAAATTATCGAAGGTATAAATGCAGGTGTATATTATTATTTAACCAAACCCTATGACCCTGGAAGAATTTTGTGGGAAGAATACAAATGGGATTTGCCATACAAGGGAATGGAGTGGACAATTACTTCAGTTGAACCAGAGGTTATTCACTACAAATTACTTTACTGTG
>JAYPYM010000095.1:7968-15068 GCA_038135915.1 Gammaproteobacteria bacterium | reverse complement strand
GTGTACTGGTGATTAAAGTTCAGCCTGGTTCAGTTGCAGACCAAGCTGGGTTAATCGGCACTGAGATAGGACCTGGTGGCCAGATTATCCCAGGGGACCTTATTCTAAGCCTAGACGGCAAAACGATTGGTTCCGTATCGGATTTATTCTCTCGACTAGACGACTATATCGTTGGCGATCAGGTTAGTTTGGACATCTTGCGACAAGGCCAAGAGATTCAGATCAACATGAGATTGCAAGCAGGTAGCTAGGTCTCGGGAGAAATAAACAGTGCAAGGTACACCAATTTCTTGAGGGTGGTTTTAGATTTAAAATCTAGACGCTATTAACCTCTATATACGTGATTTGAATAACTTTAAGTATGAAGGCGTAATTTTTACTCGGCCCCATAGCACCATAAGCAACATGGCTATCAGGCCTACCAAGGTGCCGGGAAAAAGATGAAAAACCAATGCATGGTCTGCAGCATGCATGCATGCGAATTGCATATATAGCGCCGGCATCATTCCAGCTGCTAGCCCAAAAATAAGCCCTGATTGTTTTAAATTAAGAGGATACATTTTTTCAGCCAGGTAACAAGCAAATACCAACGGCATAATTGGAATGAGTAAGGTCTTAAAAAAGTAAAGGCCGGCCCAAGCCGAAGCACAAAACAGTGCGCACACTAAATGCCAATCCTTTAAACGACCAGGAATGACACTTAAGAAAGCCACCCATGTTAAAGATAAAATACTGATGACGCCAAGTAGCACTTCAACTACCGATAAGTTCTGTTGAGCTAAACCATTTTGTTCTGAAATAAATCTCACTTCATCTAGAATGTGAATGACGCCAACCACATAACAAGCTGATGCAAATAACCAGAGTAATAAGAGTTTTACGACATTTGGCTGCTGGACACTTGGCTCCAAATTGTCGGCAAGCGATGAAATAAGCACTCTTTGCTTGCTGATATCTCTTGTACTTTCAATGGAATTCATGTTGCTTATCTCTTAGATTCGTTCTGCCAAGCCTTCTTTATTTTCTGAAGACCTCGATGTATACGTACTTTAACGGCGCTCTCCGTTGTATCCATTCTTTTTGCTACCTCAGCTATACTTAAACCCTCTATCTTTGCCATAGCGATGGTCTCTCGGTAAATATCTGGTATGCTTTTCGCTAAAGCGGAGAAAGTCATCTTTGCTTCACACTGGTTAATATCAGTATTTAAATCGTCTTCTTGATCTGAAATCGTTTCTTCAAAAGTATCGCTATTGCGAGCTTGATGCGTTTTGTACTTTCTAAGCGCGTCGATACTTTTATATTTTACGATTGAAAAAAACCAAGGACGAAATGGCCTCGTCGGATCGTACGTATGCCTCGCTTCATGCAGTGCTATTAAAACATCCTGTATACAATCATCCAACAAATTGGATTTAAAGTCCAATGAAAATTTTCGATGAAGATAAGCCTCAATTACATTTGCTAATTCAGACAAAAGCACTTGATAACTTTTCTTATCACCCTTAACGGCCTTGGCCATCAGTGAAGACCACCTTTCTTCATCTTCGATTTTACAGTAGTTTCGACTACTTTTTTGTTCTGTAGGTTTCATTTAATAAGATTAGTACAGTGGACTATATCTATGGTGGGAAAGTGTCCATAGTTCAGTTTTGTAAAATAGATTAGTCATTATAGCTAAAATATTTAATCAGCTAACTCATACTTTGCCCATTAAACATATACCATTTTGTTTTTTTACAGTGTGTTCCAAGTGTTTTTTTTCTTATCTTTCCTAGGGTTAAGTGTGCAAAGTAAAAAAACCATAAAGTAAACCATCAAAATTTTAAAAAACCTGTAACCTTTTCTAACGCTGAATCGAATTAGATAGTAAAGGCAATATAAGTTTAAACATAATAAATAGAGAGGAAAAAATGGTACAGTTCGGTCAAAGTGTTTCCGGTGTTTCAAGACAACAGGCTTCAAGCAACGCCCAAACTAGCGAGAATGCAAGTACGAATAGGAGTAGTGGATTAAAAGGTATTTTAAAAGCACCGAAATACGGAGCGAATGCTAAGAAAATTTCCTCTTTGCATAAACTAATTTCCTCTACAGCAACCTCATATGGTTTACCCAGAATTGATCGTGCTCAAACTTCAGGGAGCTATACGAAACGAATTCAATTTGCTGAAACTGCAGATATAAGATACTTTACCAAAGATTCAGATACTGACTCACATCAGTCACCAAGTGAGCCCAGCGAAAACCTTGCTCTGCCAAGCAGAAGCAAAAGCCTTGTTCCAGACAGGAGCAAAAGCCTTGTTCCGAACAGAAGAAAAAGTCTTGTTCCAAACAGAAGACAAAGCCTTGCTCGAAGCGAAAGCGTTGTTTCCTCAAAAAAACCTAATGAAGTCCTTGTTCCCAGTAGTAGTAAAGAAACGAAAACAAACACAGATCCTAAACAAACCGGCCTAAAGTTAGAAAGCTTATACAAAGATCTTAAAACGTTAGATTCTGAAGATTTTAATACGAAATTAGATCAATATTCCACAAAAAATCTTACAGATATTTTGGGTAATATCGAATCCAAAGAGAAGGAAATTTCGGATTACAATGATGCGTATAGAGAATGGGAAGAAGCGTATGACGAATATGGTGGTGCATATGGCGGCGAACAATGGGCCGGGCCTGAGCCAGATAAACCAAATGCACTTGGGAAAGAGAATCAACTTGCAAGCATCAAATCAGCTATTAACCAACTTCTTGATAGGCGATAAGGTAACGCTGCTTGGGTTTGGCCTTTGCGCTTCACGAAACTGAGGGGCACAGGTCAATACCCTGTTTTAACTGGTTATTGATCATCACGACGCCCTGTTTTTTGCTTGTGAATTATGGCGCCTTTTACCATCTTTCCAAAACTGCGGTCCTTAGCTCTTTTTTCAGCCAAACTAGCAGTTGCATGTTCATTCTCACGTTTCAGTTTATGGTAACTCTCTAGTCTGCGCCCATCCAACTGCCCACAATTAACAGCTGCCAGTACGGCACAACCAGGTTCATTCGTATGTTTGCAGTCAGAAAACTTGCATTGCGTAGCCAGCTTCTCGACATCTTCAAATACATGCCCCAAGGCCTCATCCACATCAGCAACTCTTAATTCCCGCATACCAGGCACATCAATCATAAGCCCTCCGCCAGGAAGCGCATAGAGTTCACGATGGGTTGTAGTATGCCGCCCTTTTTTGTCATCTTCCCTAATAGCTCCAGTGGCAGCCAATGTGTCCTCAGCCAAAGCGTTTAGCAGTGTGGACTTACCAACACCAGAAGAACCCACAAGAGCGATACTGGTATTAGCCTCAATCCAACCTCTCACACCATCTAGAGTAGAAGGGTCTAAAGCATTCACCTCCTCCACCGCGACACCAGCCTGAGCGCTTCGTGCTCGATCAATATAGCTGCTTACATTATCAGCAAGATCGGCCTTGGTAAGAATCACCACCGGCATAGCCCCTGCTTCATTACACAAAGCAAGGTAACGCTCCAGTCGAGACGCTTTACTCATCGTTGCAGGAAGTAACGATAAATACCACATCGATATTTGCAGCGATGGGCTGAAACGCTGTTGTGTTTCCAGACCCTATACGCTTAAAGAGGCTTTTTCTTTCAAGCACCTGCTCAACTCGAGTGAGCGTTTCATCCAAAACAACCCAGTCACCCACTGTGGGGCGATTAATGGGTTCCGCCTGTTGTAGGCTTATCGAAAGCTCCACGCTTCTCTTTTGGTCACTACAAGCAACCCAAATAACAGACCGCTGTACTGAAACAACACGCCCAAGTCGGCTTTCCATAACACTAAAGTCATGAAGCTGTTGAGCAAAGAAAGGTACGAAACCAAGTTTTTCTAATATTTCATTCATTGAACTGTCCGTATTTCTAAATTAAGCTCCACGTATAAGCTCTGCTTTTTGTGGCCCCGTATATTTTTGCAACCGCCTAAGTTATCAGAAGGTATCAACTAAAGCAGGGGAACTACATTGCCCACTGCAATGCCCGGTTAGGCCGGCTACTGTAAAGAGCCTAACGCGTTGCTAAGGGCCGCGCTTTTTGCGGCTGGAATACACTTGAGCAAATTATTATGCGCTTATTCATTGACCACCACCTGGAACCCGCCGTAAATTAGGCGGCTACCATCAAATGGCATTGGATTATCCTTCATGCGAGGATCATTTAACACTTTCTCCATTCCGAGATCTCTCGCTTCTCTTGATGGCCACGAGACCCATGAAAATACTACCGTTTCGTCTTCTTTGCATTTCACCGCAGCCGGAAAGGACGTTTTATCTCCACCAGGAATGTCCTCTCCCCAGCATTCTACCAATTTGAGCGCTCCACTTTCCTTGAAGATTTTCGCAGCGTCCTTCGCGTGCTGAATATACTTAGCCTTATTAGCAGTTGGTACCGCTGCTACAAAACCTTCGACAAATTCCATATCTCATTTCCCCAGTTTATAGTGATCACATAAGCCGCGGTAAATGGCGGCAATGCAGTCGGTTGTTACGCATATTAACCTATACCTTTTCAGGATAGCCATTCTGAACTTTCCCTTTTGCGCCCTCAAAATTGCAATTACGACACTTAGCGCCAATAAAATTGACACCATCCAAGTAACTATTAGAAAAATCAACATTATTTAGAGTAGCATCCTTGAAACTTGATGACCTTAAGTCAAGATTATTAAGATTTGTATTTGAAATACTAGCGCCTTCAAAGTTGATATTATGAGCCGAGACACCTAAAAACCTCGTGGCAGTAATCGTCGCCCCCTTGAAATTAGCCCATCTTATATCTGAGTTTTTAAATGTTACATCCTCTATATAAGAAGAACTAAAATTGGCCCAAGTTAACATGACTTCATCTTTATAACCGACACCAAAGAACCATGACTGAGAAAAGTCAGCGCACCGAAGATTAACTTTCTTGAATGATTTATTTCGTAAATCAATACCCGACAGAACTGCATTTTCTAAATTTACAAGTTCATCTGAATTAGAAGATAAATCGTAATATTCTTTGAAGGCATCCGATCTAATTCGTTCGTTATAAGAAGGTAATGTATATGGTTTTGTGCGTCCTTCTAGGCAATCATATCGGTTATCCGTTTTTTTCCCATCAAATAGAAATGTTAAAAGGTCAGTCGTTCGACTAGTTTCAAACTGTGATTTTTGAAGAGAAATCTGCTTCTTAAGTTCAGTATTTTGCGAGGTAAAGAGATCATTCTGCTTTTGAAACAGCTCTGTCTGAGTTCTAATTGCTACAGTTTGTTGTGCAGAAAATTCCGTTTGTTGAACTAATACAACTAATGTAAATACCGCTATTAAACCTCCTCCAGTTGCTACTATTGATCCTGGTGTTAGAAATTGCCACAAGAAAGCATGCAGAGCAGCTTTTCTCCTAGGGTCATCTTTATCCCACTGCCTCCTCTCCCAAAAAAATGTCCATAAAACCCTAAATACACGGTGATCTTGCTCAATTAGCTTAGCTTCTATCGAAGCGGCATCGTATTCATTGTTTTTGCTTTCTTCAGGATTCATAAGATCTGCTTATCAAGTATTTGCATAATGCCTCAATCAACCGACGCCTCAGCGATCGGCTGCATTGATTTGTTATGATTTAGTTCGATTTTCTTTGCCTCTATTTCCAGCATAAGCTTTTTTCTTTCTAGTGGAAAATTCAAAATACGTATAAACATGCCAAGAACTGATACAGTTGCAGCTATCAAAGCCCCCAGTAAACCGTTAATATATATCTTTTCTTTGTTTTCCAACTGCTCAATTTTTATCCCTGTTCGTTCTGCCTCGCTAATCAACTTTGCTTCTCGCTCCCTCAATTCGCTCATTTTTTTATCTACTTGGTTCAATTCCTCAAAGAATCTATTGTCTCCTTCTTTCAATTCTTCAATGAACTTATTGAAAAGTCTTTTAGCATCTTCCAGATTTGTAGTCGTTTGAAATTATTTTATAAATTTGATATATTGTTAATGTCTTTATTTTTGTTTGTAATCATCGCCTAGCATTATTCCTCTAATTTCCGGAGCATAATCTTTTACTACGTTTTCCCAAGCTCCTTGACCCGGAAAGGCGAATACACTGCCAGAATTTAAAACAAAGAATATAAATAAATATTTGATCATCGTTTATCACTCTCTGGATCATAATGCCGCCATATGGGGCATTGTTTATGGAGCGGTGGAGTATACAATGCATCTATGATGGCCTGGTTATGTGTTTTTATTTGTTTATTAATTTCTCGACTGATTGTATTTTTTCATCAAGTTCTACAAAACGATCTGGATCAATATCACCAAAGGGCTTTCTTAAGACCGAGTTTTCCCCCCGAGAATACCATGGGACTTGAGATCTTCAACTGATATACCTGTTGAACTATTGATGGCCTTGGCTTCTAGCGCAGCAAGCTCTTCTTTCAACTTTGCGTTAGCATTCGTTAAGCGAGTATTCTCAATTTTTAGATCGCTCTATATGTCTTTGGCCTTTGAAATTGCCGATGAAAGTTCTACTTTTGCATTCGCGATCTCAATCGAAACTGTACTCGATGAGTACGCAGTATAGAGCAAGCCTAATGTTGCAACTACCATGCATTAACTTAAGGAATGCAAAAAACTTTTAGGGGTATGAGCCAGTTCCAATCTCGATCTCCTTTACTTCTTTACCTTTACACACAGCGTCTCGCTAAAGGGCAGCGCGTTAAGCACTGTAAAGCGTAGGGACGAATCCCCGGAGCGAGCTTTGAGCAACTTGTTTGCTATGCTAGCAATATTAGCCCAAACAGCAGAAACTATTTTTTACAGTTCCTGTAGTTGTTTAAACTCACAAGTTTATTTTTGATAGAGCTGTTTTTATCTAATTCCAGTCGGACTATAGTTAAATCATCCTCTAGCAACCTCATTCTATGGGCGTGCTGAGTTAAAATACCTTGATTTGCATTAATAGCTCGTTCTAACTCACTGGGAGATGCGTAATTCAACTCTTCCCATAATTTATCAGGCACTGCGTTCATTTTTGACTTCCGAGTATCTGCAGCTTGATTTAGTTCGTAAATCATTGTAT
>JAYPYM010000095.1:4512-7958 GCA_038135915.1 Gammaproteobacteria bacterium | reverse complement strand
AAATCCCATACGAAATAATTAAAAAACTTAGAATCCAAACCGTTCTTAATTAATCGCCAGCGCATTACTCTTCGATCATCCAAATTGTCTGGAATTCCATTCTTAATCAAATAAGATTCCCATTTGCTATTAATATCGCGAAGAAGCCCGTCTGGTACATATCCAATAAGGTCTTTATCAAAGTCGATATGGTGATGAGAAAAACTCTTCTTTATAAATTCAATGCTTTCAGACAACAATCTTGATAAAGACTTGAACTCTTTATAGTACTCCTTGTTTTTCCGATAGTCGATTACCAAATCACTTGTATTCTTTACCTCTTTAAAACTTCTTTTTAGGTTTTTCTTGCTAGTGATAATGCTGTCTTTTTTCGCCTCGAAAAATATACTTGACATCTTGATCTCCTGCATTTTTTCTTTTATTTTTTCGCAGGCATCATCGCCGCAAATGACAATAGCGTCGCCTCCTGAATTTAGTATAACTGGACTACAATCACCTTTGGTGGAAACGTTTTCTTCGGCCAAGCAGGGGAATGATATAGTAGCGCATAAAAAAGTCACTCCGCAAAAAAAGAAATATTTCATAAGTTATCGCTTATCAAAAAATCGAAACATATGTTTACTGAGAATCAATGTAATTGCAATAATATAATTCATAACATTATTTTGAAAAAAAATTAACATCACCTTTGGTACCTTGAATTACTGGGCTATTATCTCCTGTGGTCGAAATGTTACTTCTATTCTCGGTTTCCCTATTCCCGTTTTGTGGTGCCCATAATGTAAGGGCATAAAATATGATCCCTGCAGTAAGAATTAGAAACAGAACAACAATAGGTCCGACCCATTGCCGCGGTACTTTAGAAAACTGCCATTCAAACTTTCTAAATAGCATGTAAAAGACACCAAGAGTAAGCCCAGGAACACCTAGGCTAATGAACACCTTCCATAATTCAACTTGTGCCAAAATACCCACCTCAATTTATTGAATAAGCGACTTGTGAACTAAACGCCGCGCTCTGCGACAATTATGGAGCCCCAGCCAGAAAGGCGATGCTGCCTTTGCTTGTCAGGTTTTCACTGACTAAGTGAAATGATACTTGCTGGTATAACAAATCTTATAGATAACTGAATGGCAACTATATACCTGATAGCAGAACTATAATACACCTATACTTTCAACATGAAAAATAGTAAAGGCAGCAGAAAAACGAAACATTATTATTCTTGTAGTTTCTTAGCAATTTTCTTCCCTAAAAAATAATAACCACCCACACACCAGCCAAATGCTCCACCAACCAGTGCTCCTGGTGCAGCACCAACACCACCTCCTAGTGAACCAATACTAGCCCCTACACCCATACCAGCAACAGCAGCTTTCGCGCTTTGTTCGTGCAAATCAATTGTAAACTCAATTGCCTTTCCAATCTTTCGCTTCATATTATCACTCCCTTAAATGAGAAATTCTCTTATGTTTTACCTTTAGGCTTGGAACCTAATACGCGATTGTTAACTGCATTCACTTCGTTGATATATATAATCAGCTTTTTCATGTGGTCTGTATTTATAGTGATACTTGATAATTTCTCTTCTGAAGCCCGACAAAGAGTCATTTTCATCTGAGCCATCGCACTCATCACCAATAGCAAAAAACTTCGAGGCTAACTTTGCTTGGCTATTAAATTCAACTAGAGCCTGCTCAAGCTCACCTTTGATATTATATTCCTCTTCATTAACCCACTCATTCTTACACATAAATTTCACATAAATCATTAGATCAGCATTGGTTTCTACTTTATCTAACAAAGCTTGCAAGCAACATCCTTCGATGATTAGTGCGCCTTGCTTACATTGCATCCTGGCTTTCAAATCACCTAAGCGAATTTCTTCAACAAACTGTCCTCTATCTTGATTTAAATAATCATCAAGATGGATAACATCAATACCAGTGCACTGGCTCAAGAACTTTGCTAATGTCGTTTTTCCTGACCCATCACCACCGTCAATTCCAATAACGCCGTTTTTAATGGAATTCACGATATCAATGATTTCTTCTTTAGATACTATTTTCATTCCGTAAGTTAACAGTTTATTCCACCCCAAGACTATATATTTCTAACCAGTACCATCCTGGCACTAGTCTCGAAAAATAGCTATGAAAACTCCACATTACTCGATCTGTTAGACAATCTCCAGAAATATGTAACGCTGACTAAATATTTCTTGTGTAGATAAGAAAAAGGTATTAGCCCTATCTACCTGCTCACAAAGTACCAGCTGTTTGCATTCGTTCTGTAACCCTAGAACAGTGGATAATACTGAAATCCCAGTACTTATGATCACCTGCCAGTTATCTTGCTACACTGTACTTATGAAAAAGTCCTATCGATCCGATGCTAACTACAAAAAACAAGTGACTCTTTAGTGTTTTTGTATTGCTTTACTGGGTCATTCCCATGCTGGTGCCAGAGGAAATAAATGCTGGGTTGATTATTTTATGGGGTGCATCCGTGGGTGTCTCTGGTATCTTTTGTTTAGTCTCGGTGATCAATGCTTTTCTTAGTTGGAATGCGCTCGAAATATCTAATGGTCAGTTGCGTACTCCTGACGCTGGTTTCAAAGAAGAGATGATTAATGGTTATTGCTATCGGTGGGGCCACCATATCATTCGTGTGTTCTCTAGGTTAGACAACATAGAAAAGGCATGGCGTGTGACTGACCCGGACGAAATTCTGAAAATAGCATCTTTTTGCAACAGGCATACACGCCAATACTCTAGATTTGGTAGAACCTATGGTTATCTAAAAGTGAGAGACAAGGTGGTCATATCGAAATCACAACAGGATGCAGAAGCTTGTCAGCAATTAGTGATTGACGCATTTCACTCAGCAATGGTGAACAATCTTCATTCGGTAGTCGCCATTCAATTCAAACGTTTAAGCTTCCATTCTGCGTTTCATTTTGTGGCGCACCCGCTGAAGTTACCTGAGCTTTCAGACATGGTGTGTTAGCTTGAAGGAACCAGATGCGTTTATCCGAGATCTGGAAGTTAACCACAATTTGCTAATCGACCAATTCGAGCAAAAAGCCTCAGTCAATATCTCGCCTCCTTCGTTAGCTATAATTGCGGATATAGCTTCTTTTGAAGCTCATTTTATTTAAATAATGGCTTCTGTTTATTAATGCCAATTAATAAACTGGCATTATCCTACTGCTTTGCTTGATTAGTTATACACTGAGTATATATTGTACAAGAAGGTGTTAGCTAAAAGACAATGTTTAAATACAATCATCAAAATATATTCTATTCGCTCATCATACCGCAGTTACTAGTGCTTACCTCATTGATGGTTGTTATTAGCTATCTTACGCCTCAGTGGATTCAATCAAATATCGAACAGACGTCAATCAGCACCGCTCAACAAAGTGCAGATGAATATATAGAAG
>JAYPYM010000095.1:0-4502 GCA_038135915.1 Gammaproteobacteria bacterium | reverse complement strand
GTATAGCCCCTACTCTTTCCCGAACCAAAAAGGAAGATTGCCCGATGAATTTCAACAAGCTGCTTGGGATTATTTAAACAAAAACCCAAATGAACAATTTATAGAAGTGAACAAAACAACTAATATTTTAAGGTTTGCTATTGCAGACAAACTTGAAACAGCGAACTGTGCTCACTGTGACAATACTCGAGCAGACTCACCAAAGGTGGATTGGAAAAAAGGAGACCTAGTAGGTATTTTAGAAGTTTCTATCGATATTAATGAAGCAATGGCAAGCGGTAAAATACTGACACAGCGTATTCTATTTGCTTGTTTTATCGCAGCGATCATCATTCTTGCCATGACGCTATTATTCACTAAAGGTATTTTCTCAGTGATGAGCAATCTTACTCAGTCGATGAGCAATCTTACTCAGTCAAGGCACAAGCTTGCCAGCGATCACTTGCAACCACCAATAAGCGGTGAAGACCAGAAAAATGAATCGGGTGAAATAGCGAGCGTGACTGAACAGCTCCGAAAAAATTTATTAGACAAGGGGGAATATGAGCAAAAGGTCATTCAATTGGAGTTCGTGAGGTCCGAACTCGAAAAGTCCCGGCTGACAGAAGAGCTCAAGCAACAAAAATTTGCATTAGATCAACATGCAATTGTGGCCATTACAGATATCAGAGGCAACATTACTTTCGTCAATGACAAGTTTGTGGAAATAAGTGGCTACTCTAAAGATGAACTAATGGGTAAAAATCATCGTCTACTGAATTCCGGTACCCATGAGAAAGATATATTTAGAGAAATGTATCTGACTATCTCTAAAGGCAAAGTTTGGAAAGGAGATTTATGTAACAAAGCTAAAAGCGGCGAACTCTACTGGGTTGATACAACGATTGTTCCTACTATGAAAGATGGAAAACCGGAAACCTATGTTGCTATTAGAAACGATATTACCGAACGGAAAAACGCAGAAGTAGCTTTAATCAAAGCAAAAAAAATTGCTGAATCGGCGGTCAAAGCAAAGAGTGCATTCTTGGCGACGATGAGTCATGAGATACGCACGCCGATGAATGGAATCCTAGGTATGTTAGGCCTGCTAAAGCGCTCACAGCTCTCTGATGAGCAGAACCGGAAATTAGACATTGCGCTCTCCAACGCCCAGTCCCTACTGACCCTGATTAATGATATTCTAGATTTTTCAAAAATAGATGCAGGGAAATTGGAACTTGAAGAGTTAGATTTTGATATAAGAAAAACCTTGGAGGAAATGACGGAAACCATTGCCTATCGTGCTCAAGAAAAGGGAGTAGAGTTAATTTTGGATGCTTCGAAAATACATGGAGTGTATGTACGAGGGGATCCAAGTAGATTTCGCCAGATTTTGATGAACCTAGCTGGAAACGCAATCAAGTTTACCGACTCTGGCGAAATCGTTATTCGAGCGGAAATCCAAGAACAGGATAACCAACATTGGTTATTTACCTGTACCGTAAGCGACACTGGTATTGGCATTCCAGACGACAAAATTCCCGAGCTGTTTAATTCCTTCAGTCAAATCGATGCTTCTACAACACGTAAGTTCGGTGGTACAGGACTAGGGCTTGCTATAGTAAAACAACTATGTGAACTCATGGGGGGTAGTATTCAAGCCAAGAGCAAATATGGTGAAGGTAGCTGCTTCAGCTTCACATTAAAGTTTGCTAAAAGCGAACAAAAAGCCCTACCGGCTCCTCAAGTTTCGTTAAAAGCGTTACATATTTTAATTGCGGAAGGTAATGCGACAAATCGAGAATTGCTCAAAGAAGAACTTGATAACTGGGGAATCAAATCTACCCTAGCCAATAGCGCTGAACAAGCCTTGTCTATTTGTAAGGAAGTCTACCATTCAGACACTCGCCAACTATTTGATGCTGCAATTTTAGATATGCACCTGCCAGATATGGATGGTATTGAGTTAGGAAAAATAATAAAAGAAAGCCCAAATTTTCAATCAATGCCACTCATCTTAATGACCTCTCTGGTACACCCTGGCGACAAAGAAAGCTTTGCAGATCTAGGCTTTCAAGCCTATTTTACTAAGCCTTATACATCTTCTGATTTGCTAGATGCACTTACCATGATCTCCAGTGGGGGTAAAGTTTCTGGTCAGGCAGAATCTTTTGTCAAAAACCACTGTTTAACATCCCAAACGAAAGAAGATAATAAGCGCTTAGAATGGCCAACTAACGCTAGAATTTTAGTGGTTGATGACAATCAAGTGAACATTGAAGTGGCGCAAGGGATGTTAGAGGAGCTCAAGCTCTACTCTGATCAAGCGTCAAACGGAATTGAAGCACTTCAAATGCTTAAGCAATCAAGAAAAGATCAGCCTTATTCCATTGTTCTAATGGACTGCCAAATGCCTGAAATGGACGGCTATGAAGCAACAGATGCTATTCGAAATGGAAAAGCTGGAGATCTATATCGAAGTATCCCCATCATAGCCCTAACCGCAAATGCTATGAAAGGAGATGATGAAAAGTGCCTAGCAAGCGGCATGAATGATTATTTAACTAAACCAATTGAACCTGAACTATTGGAAGAAAAACTGTACGATTGGATGGTAACAAAAAATGCTTCAAAGGAAGAAGACACCCCTTCAGAAAGCCCGGCAACCCAAATAGAAACATCTGTCCCCGTTTGGGATAAAGATGCTGCCCTAAAGCAAGCATCAGGTAAAAGTGAAAGGCTAGAGAAATTCATCCACATGTATTTAGACGATATACCCGGTCAACTAGAACAATTAAACAATGCAATATCTAATCAAAATGTAGACTTTACAAAAGATCTAGCTCATCTCATCAAAGGGATTTCAGGAAATTTAGGTATTAAACGTGTTGCTCAAATATCATCTGAATTAGAGAGAGCCGCATTACTGAAAAACTTAGAGAATATCGATGAGATATGGACTCAGCTTACGACAGAGTGTGAAGAGGCAAGAAAATCCTTGCAAGAATATGTAGGCAAAAACTAGTATAGCGCTTGTGAGTTATCAGAAGATGTCCACTAAACCGGGGGAACTACAAACTCCGGCTGGATTGCCTTGTTATATCTCACGCCAACTAAGGCCTTGTGTTGTTTCAACTGACATATACTGTGCGCCAATAGCAGAGAGCAAATGTGGAGCGATAGGTTGAGTAGCATAGGGGTTATGAAAAATACTAATACTATTACCGCTATAGTTTATTACGCCCACGGCACTTACATATCTTTTTCTATTTGTTAAAAGCCCATTATTTCTTTTAACCTCTACTAATTCGCCAGATGCATCTTCAATGTATTCTGAGGAACCAAGCATAGCAGTCTTTAAATGAGCAGTAAAAGCTAAATCCATTACGAGAAAGTCTCTCGAATCATAAAGTATGACAACACACGGAAAACCTGTGACACAATACCCCTTAAACTGAGCGCATGCTTTTTTAATACTACCTTCAATTCGCCTTGAGTTAACGCTATAAACACTACCCTCGTTATTCTCAACTTTCGATAGAATCTCTTTTTCGTGTTCGTTCTCTTCTAGTTCTTTAATTTCCCAGTACGTCAGCCCACTCTCTATTATTACTTCATAGTCGGGGGTCAGTGACTCCCCCTCAGGAATCTTGCTAAAGTTGATTTCTGACAACTCTAAAATCTTCTCAAAGGCTTTTTCAGACTCAGTCATAATTCACCCGAGATATAACGCCCGCGTATTGGGCTGGGTTGGAGCGTCAGCGGAAACCCAATCCTAATGACGCGATTGTTAGCTATCTTGCCACTGCCGTTTAAAAATGGATTGCCACTCATAGGTAATACTTACGTTTGAATCATCATCGGGGATACCACCACCAACCAAATCAGAGTAGAAATACCCGATTCTAATCAAATCGCGGATAATCGAATAAATATCATCAAATTTCACAGTGTATCGCTTGTTCTTTGCTCGATTGGTATGTGCTAGAAACTTATTTGTAATATTGTTAACCTTAAATGCCCTTCGATCAATTTCTTCAATATGTTTTGATGGTATACCTTTTGGCAATACCGACTTGGTTTTAGAAACTTTGGTTTCCCAATTTTTTAACGCGATATCTCTAAAATGAGCAGGATATCTATTGATGTAGCCTTTCTTTTTGATGCATTGATTGTGAGCACATATATCTCCAACCAATTTTCGAATACTATATGTTCTTGGATCCTTATCTGTGAGCTTTCGAACAACCATTGCTAACGATAAACCATAATTCACTGTACACCAATTGTGAAAATCGGCTGGCTCTCCATCGTCAAGAACAGGTTTAATTATACCGAAATATCCCTCGGCAATTAGCTTGTCGAATTTATATGGAGTAAGAATTTCTGACTCAATTCTGTTGCACCATCGCCGCCAAGTTTGCAGTTTAGACACAAAATAATCTCACTTGTGCAAAAGTTTCGCTTATAGCTAACGAGGCTGTAGAAAAACCCACTTTCTACGAGCAAGTTTTTCATTTTTT
>JAYPYM010000094.1:8773-15093 GCA_038135915.1 Gammaproteobacteria bacterium | reverse complement strand
AATCTTACCAAACTGACCCGAACCACCCGACTGCTTCTTGTGGGTGTAGGTATCTTCTACCAACTGAGTGATCGTTTCACGATACGCCACCTGTGGCTGGCCTACTTCGAGCTCAACACCATAAGTACGCTTAAGGATATCTACCTTGATATCAAGATGAAGCTCTCCCATACCTTTTAGAATAGTTTCACCCGAGTCTTCATCCGTTTCGACCTGGAAAGAAGGATCTTCAGCAACCATTTTACCAATTGCAATACCCATTTTTTCCGTTGATCCCTTATCCTTCGGCGCGACGGCGATAGAAATAACCGGCTCTGGGAAAATCATAGGTTCAAGTGTACAAGGGTTATTCGGATCACAAAGCGTATGACCAGTTTGTACATTCTTCATACCAACGACCGCAATGATATCACCCGCCTGAGCACTGCTTAACTCAGTTCGTTCGTCTGCATGCATTTCCACCATACGACCTACTCTCTCCGTTTTACCAGTAGCGGAGTTTAGGATCGTATCTCCTTTTTTCAATACACCTGAATAAACACGGATGAATGTTAATGCACCAAATCGATCATCCATTATCTTGAATGCAAGTGCACGCAAGGGCTCTTCTGGAGAGACTAAAGCTACCTCACCGGTAGGCTCACCTGTTTCATCATCGGTTAAAGGTTGCGGATCAACTTCAGTGGGGGAAGGCAAATAATCAACGACCGCATCAAGCACCAACTGAATACCCTTATTTTTAAAGGCAGAGCCACAATAAGTTGGGAAGAAAGACATATCACGCGTACCTTTACGAATACAGCGTTTCAAGTCTTCAATCGAAGGTTCTTCGCCATCCATATAAGACATCATCAGGTCGTCATCTTGCTCTACAGCTGTTTCAACCAGCTGCTCACGATATTCCTTCGCCTTTTCAACCATGTCGGCTGGTATATCTTCAACTTTATAGTTTTCAGGTAGACCCGAGTCATCCCAAACGTAGGCTTTCATAGAGAGTAAGTCAACGACACCCACGAAATCCTCTTCTATGCCAATAGGTAACACCATTACAAGGGGATTAGCAGCCAGTACATTTTTTACCTGATTAACCACGCGGTAGAAATCGGCACCCATGCGGTCAAGCTTATTAACAAATATAACCCGCGCCACTTCTGAATCGTTAGCATAACGCCAGTTAGTTTCGGATTGTGGCTCAACACCACCAGAGCCACAAAATACACCTATGCCGCCATCCAGTACTTTAAGTGAACGGTATACTTCAATCGTAAAATCAACGTGCCCTGGGGTATCAATAATATTTAGGCGATGGTCCTTCCAAAAACAGGTGGTCGCTGCAGATTGTATAGTAATACCACGCTCTGCTTCCTGCTCCATAAAATCGGTAGTAGATTCACCGTCGTGAACCTCACCTGTCTTATGAATTTTACCAGTTAACTTAAGGATACGTTCCGTGGAGGTTGTTTTTCCCGCATCTACGTGTGCGAAGATACCGATATTTCTGTACTTAGCTAAATCTGTCATGGCTTCACTTTCTCGAGTTAAAAAAAAATTTGGTGCATTATACGACATTTTTCGAAATTATATCGTTAAAAAATAGTATATTTTTTAACGTGTCGTAAAGAAATAAAGGGCTTATCAAAATCAATCAGGCGGATTTAACATCTAGTGCATGTTTTAAAACCAAGACCATAAAAATGGCCTTTTGGCACTTAATCAATACAGCATGCTTAGGAATGTCTTTGTTTTGAATATAAGCTCAAGGAGATGGTCAGCAGGCCACACACTAAACCACTCAAAAAACCACACAGGTGGGAAAAAGTCGCTACTGGTCCACCAATAAACTCAGCTGTTTCGGCCTGCGAATAAAAACCGACTTGTTCTGACACCACTTTTACCGCCAACAGTAATACAAATAGCAGGTTTAGCTTGGGAGTTCGCTGCATCGTTGTGATCAGCATATAGACCCAAAGACCGTGTAACACACCAGAAAGACCTACATACCGGGCTATATTGTCAAAAAAATAAAGGCCTACACTGGTACCTATCATGATAACCACGAAAACAGTTAGGTCACGACAAGGTTTAGACTCTTTTAGGAAACAAGCTATGAGCAAGCTATAGCCCAATAAGTTCATTAAAAAGTGATTCACGCTTAAGTGAACAAGATGGCAGGATAGGTAGCGCCAATACTCTTGAGGCAAGCCTCTATCAAATCGCAAAGCAAGTAACGTTTGCTTGGGCTCGATCAGCTGGTAAATTTGCAGAGAAGCCAGTAAAGCCAATACCACAACATGATGCCAATTTTGCGCGATATAAGCTTGAAAGATAAGGCGCCGATCCATAACGCCTATTTAATCTCAGCAATTGTTTTACGTTGCTGAAGCAAATTTTCTTTTGCCTCTTTTGCAGCACTTAATTTCTCTTTTTCTTTCTTTACAAGCTGCTCTGGCGCTTTATCAACAAAGGAAGCTTTACTTAGTTTGGCTTCCAAACGATCAATTTCCTGCTGGGTTTTATTCAGTGCTTTATCTAACCGAACTAGTTCAGCATCAACATCAATTAACCCGGCCATGGGTACAAAAACTTTCATGCTGCCAGCCAACTGCATCGCAGATGGCGGCGGTGTTTCAGTTTCAGCTAACCAATCAAGACTCTCCAACTTAGCTAAGTTTTCAATTTCAACTTTATACTTCTCATAAGCTTTCTTGTCTTCAGCTGAGCCTTGATGTAGTAGAACCTTAATTTTCTTCGAAGGAGAAATATTCATTTCTCCGCGTATATTACGAATACCGATGATGACCTCTTTAATCCACTGCACATCTGAATCTACTGCTGAATTTACCAATGCGCCATCAAATACCGGATATGCCGCAACCATAATAGAGTCTTCTGTCAATTTAAGAGGCGTTCTGAGCGATTGCCAGATGGCTTCAGTGATAAAAGGCATCATGGGATGAGACAGTCTTAAAATTTGGTCTAACACCGTCAACAAGATACTTTGAGTGACCTCTTTTTGCTGATCCGAAACCTGGTCGCCGTATAATATCGGTTTCGTTAACTCTAGGTACCAATCACAATACTGATTCCAAATAAATTCATAGATGGCCTGTGCAGCATGATCAAATCGAAACTGATCAAAGTAACTTCTAACCGCTTGGATGACCTGCTGTAACTGGCTGATAATCCAATGATCGGCAATGAATTTAGATTGGTGTGCAACAACAGAAAAGTTATCCGCAATACGAAAGTCTTCGGAATTCATGAGTACAAATCTCGCAGCATTCCAAAGCTTATTACAAAAGTTTCGATAACCCTCTATACGCCCCATGTCAAACTTGATGTCTCTACCAGTTGAGGCAAGGGCACAAAAGGTGAAGCGCAAGGCGTCTGTTCCATAACTTTCAATGCCCGTTGGAAATGCTCGACGAGTTGCTTTTTCGATCTGCTTAGCTTTTTCAGGTTGCATGAGACCTTGCGTTCTTTTTTGCACTAAGGCTTCCAACTGAATTCCATCAATCAAGTCAATAGGATCCAATACGTTACCCTTGGATTTAGACATCTTTTGACCATCATTGTCTCTGACCAACCCATGCACATAAACCTTTTTAAAAGGAATGTCACCTGTAAACTTTAGGGTCATCATAATCATCCGAGCAACCCAAAAGAAAATGATATCGAAGCCTGTAACCAACACATCGGTGGGATGAAACTTCTTAAACTCAGGCGTCTCTTCAGGCCAACCTAGTGTTGAGAAAGTCCACAATGCTGAAGAGAACCAAGTATCTAGCACATCTTCATCTTGCGTAAGAGTAACTGAATCAGCCAATGAATGGGTTTCTCTGACTTCCTGTTCATCTCTCCCCACATATACATTGCCTTCTTCATCATACCAAGCAGGTATACGGTGCCCCCACCAAAGTTGGCGGCTAATGCACCAATCTTGAAGGTCTCTCATCCAAGCAAAATAAGTGTTCTCCCAGTTTTTAGGTACAAATTCAATCTGACCAGTTTCAACAGCCTTGATAGCCGGCTCTGCAAGAGGCCCAACTTTTACATACCACTGATCCGTCAAGTAAGGCTCGATGACCACTCCTGAACGATCCCCACGCGGCACTTTTAACTGATGAGGCTCAATTTTCTCCATTAAGCCGGCCGTTTCAAGGTCTGAAATAATTTTTTTCCTAGCTTCAAACCGATCAAGGCCTCGATAAGCTGTTGGTACCTCATCATTTAAAGTAGCATCTACCGTTAAAACATTAATCAAAGGTAACTCATGACGCATCCCCACTTCATAGTCATTAAAGTCATGAGCAGGCGTTATCTTGACACAACCAGTACCAAAATCCCGATCAACATAATCATCCGCAATAATCGGAATGGTTCTTTCAACCAGAGGTAAAGAGATTTGTTTACCGATTAGATGCTGATATCGCTCGTCATCTGGATGCACCGCCACAGCCGCATCTCCCAACATGGTTTCTGGCCTCGTAGTTGCGACCACCAGATACCCATCACCATCACCTTGATGATCAAGCACTGGATAACGAATATGCCAAAGGTGGCCAGACTCCTCTTCATTAATTACCTCAAGGTCTGATATCGCCGTATGTAGTTTAGGGTCCCAATTCACCAAGCGCTTACCACGATATATCAGCCCCTCTTCGTAGAGACGAACAAAAACTTCTTGAACAGCTTTGGAAAGACCTTCGTCCATAGTGAAGCGTTCCCTAGACCAATCCAGGGAGGCACCCATTCGCCTTAATTGACCCGTGATAGTACCGCCAGATTCATTTTTCCATTGCCAGATTTTTTCGATGAAAGATTCTCGGCCTAAAGCATGACGCGTTAAACCCTCTTTTGCTAACTGTCGTTCGACCACCATTTGTGTAGCAATACCCGCATGGTCCATACCTGCCTGCCAGAGCGTTTCATCACCGGACATTCTGTGATATCTAATTAGGGTGTCCATCAAGGTATCCTGAAAAGCATGGCCCATATGTAAGCTGCCCGTCACATTAGGCGGGGGTATGGCAATTGCGTAAGTCTTCCCTTTTGCCGTGCTATCTGGTGCAAAATACCCCGCTTTTTCCCATTTCTCGTACCAATACTGTTCAATGTCTTTAGGATCGTAATTTTTTTCCATGATTCTCTGCTTGTTTGGGTTGTCTATTGAATAAAGGGGTTAAATGAGCTCCAGAGCTTCACTTAAGCGTGCGACCCCATGTATTTGTGTACCTTTAATTGGGTTTTTCGGCAAGTTTCCAAAAGGAATGATTGCCCTTTTGAACCCATGTTTCACCGCTTCAAAAATTCTTTGTTGACCGTTAGCAACAGGGCGTATTTCTCCAGTCAAACCAATCTCGCCAAATACAATCATATCTTCAGGTAACGCCTTACCTGAAAAGCTAGAAGCAACTGCAAGTAATACAGCCAAATCCATGGATGTTTCATTGCTTTTAATACCGCCCACTAAGTTAATATATACATCTTGATCACCGATCGCTAGCTCACCATGCTTGTGCAATATTGCTAGCAGCATTGCTAAACGATTTTGCTCAATACCCACTGCCAATCGTCTGGGTTGTCCAAAAACACTCTCGTCTACCAAGGCTTGGATTTCTAATAAAAGTGGTCGTGTACCCTCCCAAATAGCAGTAACAAGTGTACCTGCTGCAATTTGTTCTGGGCGAGATAAAAATATCGCACTAGGATTCTTCACCTCTCTTAAGCCTTGCTGCAACATCACAAAGATACCTAACTCGTTAACAGATCCAAAACGATTTTTATGACTTCTTAAGGTTCGATACCTCGCATCACCATCGCCTTCCAACAACAATGAGCAATCAATCATATGCTCCAACACTTTCGGGCCCGCAATATTACCTTCTTTGTTGACATGCCCTACAAGCAAGACCACGGTCTGCGTTTCTTTGGCAAAACGAGTTAAAAAAGCAGCACACTCTCGAACCTGAGTGACACTGCCAGCTGCAGATGTCACCTCAGACAACGCCATCACCTGTATCGAATCTATCACTAATATTTGTGGCTTCACTTTTTTTGTGTGAGCAATAATAGTGTCCAGATCTGTATCAGATAGCAACTTCAAGGGTACTTCCGGCAACCCAAGACGAGCAGCTCTCATCGCCACTTGCTGTAAAGACTCTTCTCCGGTGACATAAAGACAATCATATTCCTTGGATAAGTTTCCAGTACACTGTAACAGTAACGTACTTTTTCCAGCGCCCGGATGCCCACCAATTAAAACTACAGATCCGGGTACCAAGCCTCCTCCAAGCACACGATCTAACTCTTGTATACCT
>JAYPYM010000094.1:6495-8763 GCA_038135915.1 Gammaproteobacteria bacterium | reverse complement strand
CAAGTCAGTCAAGTCTATTTCTGTTAGAGACTTAATACTTGTTGTTTCACCAGCATACCCGGTTTTTCTATTTGGGTTTTTTTTAAGTGATGCGCTTGGCAACTTAAATTCTACCAACTGATTCCATACGCCACAGGCCACACACTGGCCCTGCCATTTAGCATGCTCTGCACCGCACTCTCCACATACATAGGCTACCTTAGTCACTATTATTCCCCAATTAAGTCACTCATATATTAAACTCATTTGTATGTACTCTCGGCACCCTAGACGTAACCTGACACAGCAATTCATAACCAATCGTACCTGCCTGTTCAGCCACCGTATCAACTGAAATATGTTCTCCCCAACACTCCACCTCATCTCCAATTTGTACCTGTAAGCGCTGCGGAATCAATACCGTTAACATGTCCATGGAAACTCTGCCAACAATAGGGCAAAGGTGACCTTTCAGCCAAACTTGGGCCCCTTTTACATGACGAGGGTAACCATCTCCATAACCGATTCCGACCACTGCTATTTCTTGACGCGACTCCGAGGTCCAGGTCGCTCCATAACCAACGCTATCACCAGGCTGTATTTCTTTTAGTGAAATCACCTTTGAAACCAATTTCATCACCGGTTTTAACCCAATCGACTTAGCATCCTGATGCTTGAACGGAGAGCTACCATACAAGGCAATACCTGGCCTCACCCAATCTCGATAAGTCTCCGGATTTGAAAAAATTAAAGCGGAGTTCGCAATAGATTCAGGTAAAATACGTTTGGACTTTGCCTGATCAAAAGCCATGAGTTGCTTTTGATTTAAATGATGCTCCTCATCTGCACAGGCAAAATGAGTCATGATTCCCCTCAAATCGACTTTATCCTCTCGTTCAGCACGATCTACAAATTTCGAAAATGCGTTAGCAGCAATACCTAAACGATTCATCCCAGTGTCCATTTTTAGCCACACTTTTAATATTTGATCCTCACTGTGAAGTTGCGGCAAGGTGTCAATCAGTAAATTAAAGCCGTATTCATTATGCACCACAGTTTCAATATCCAATATCGGGAGCTTGACCAGCTGTGCACTACTGCTGACACCCTCCAAGAGCAAAATAGGTTGTTTGATGCCAGATAATCTTAATAGCTCAGCTTCTTCAAAGTGAGCTACCGCAAAGCCATCTGTGTAAGGAGCTAGCGTTTTTGCAACGCTAAGACTACCATGACCATAGGCATTCGCCTTAACAACAGACCAAACCTTTTGCTCATTCAAGACTGACTTGATTCTATGGAAGTTGTGAACCAGCGCGTTAGCAGAAATCCATGCTTTCGAAAATCGGCTCATAACAGATCACCTATCTTTTGCCTTTTTTGTGCGCTTACCTAAAATGATTTCAGCCGCTGAACATGAAAGAATCTCAACAATCAATGCTTATTCAGCTGTACTGTGATAACCCGGAGCCAAGTCATCAAATCGAGTATATTGCCCTAAGAAAGCTAATCTGACTGTACCAATAGGCCCATTTCTTTGCTTTCCAATGATGATTTCCGCAATACCCCTATCTGGGGAGTCCTCGTAGTATACCTCATCTCGATATATGAACATGATGATATCTGCATCTTGCTCAATCGCGCCAGACTCCCTTAGATCGGACATAACTGGACGCTTATTAGGTCTCTGCTCTAGCCCTCGATTTAACTGTGAGAGTGCGATCACAGGCGTATTCAACTCTTTTGCCAAAGCTTTTAATGAGCGAGAAATTTCAGATATTTCTGCGACACGGCTCTCAGCACCTGGCACTTGCATTAATTGTAAATAGTCAACCAGTATCAAGCTAAGGCCATTGTTTTCACGGTAAACACGTCTTGCTCTTGCCCTTACTTCAGTGGGAGACAAGGCAGGCGTATCATCAATATAGAGTTTTTTATCACTTAGAATATGCATTGAAGAATTGACCCGAGGCCAATCCTCTTCGGTTAATTTGCCAGACCGCATACGACTCTGATCAATCCTACCGAGAGAAGACAACATCCTCAGCACCAGCGCTTGCGCAGGCATTTCCATACTGAACACCAGTACAGGCTTATCCCCCTGAACGACCACGTTTTCTGCGATATTCATTGAAAATGTCGTTTTACCCATCGATGGGCGACCAGCTATAATGACTAAATCTGCAGCCTGAAGCCCATTAGTTAGCTTGTCTAAGTCTGTAAATCCAGTAGACTCACCAGTGAGCTCTTCACCAGCTGCAAGCCGTTCATCTAGTACATTAACAACATCAG
>JAYPYM010000094.1:0-6485 GCA_038135915.1 Gammaproteobacteria bacterium | reverse complement strand
ACTAACTTTGGTCCACTCCCCTTTTGACGCTGTTCAGCAATCTCAAAAACCAATCGCTCCGCCTTGTCCACAAGCTCTGCGCTTGACCGGCCATTTGGGAAATAGGCTTGGTCGGCAATTTCCTGAGAAACGCTAATGAGCTGCCTTAGTATGGATCGTTCTCTAACGATATCTGCATAAGACTTAATATTGGCAGCACTAGGGGTATTTTTTGCGAGCTCAATCAGATACTTTAAGCCAGCTTTTTGCTCTTCTACAACACCTAAGTGATCTAAAGCTTCACTAACAGTAACAGCATCCAGGGGGCTACCGGCCTCAGCTAGCTGAGACATAATCTTGAACACTTGCCGATGGTCTTGTCGATAAAAATCAATATCTCGGATTCGCTCAGCGATATCATCCCAGGCTTCATTGTTTAACAACAATCCACCTATCACTGCTTGCTCCGCTTCAATTGAATGCGGTGGCTGCCTTAGTTTCGACAGCTCTTTATCTTCTTTTAGGCCTTCTTCGGACATAATTAGGAGCGCTATGCTAGTTTTGTATGTTTGTATTATAAAAACAGCTAATGGGAGGACAATAGGCGATAGACAGATAACAAGAATTCATCACCGCCTGACAAATCTCGATCGCCATGTATGATGGTGATCTACTGGTATTAGATAGACGATTTAAGCCACCTGCTTTAGCATATCCAGACGTACACCAGAACAACAAAGCTGGCCAAAGACAGCAATCAGTAGCCTCTCAAACACGTTTACTGAGTAGGAACAATCGCTACCTTAACAATACCAGACACTTCAGAGTGCACCTGAACACCAACTTCATATTCGCCAACTTGACGTAATGCACCTTCAGGCATTTGAATTTCTTTCTTTTCTACCTCTACACCAGCTTTTACGATCGCATCCGCAATATCTCTGGTACCAACTGAACCGAAAAGCTTACCTTCATCCCCAGCCTTCATTGCAATAGTCACATTGAGCGACTCTAAAGTAGCAAGCCTCTGTTTTGCAGATTCAAGCTCTGAAGCAGCCTCAGCTTCCAACTCCGAACGCCTTTTCTCAAAGTATTCAACGTTTTCAGCAGTCGCTGGTACAGCTTGCCCTTGAGGAATCAGGTAGTTACGGCCATACCCAGACTTAACTTTAACCTTATCACCTAACTTGCCCAAATTTTTATTGGGTTTTAGCAATATCACTTCCATCTTCTTTCCTCTTTTTTAAAAAATTTGATAATTTTTTACTTTCATTAAGCTTATGAGTTAAATAACCCTATTTAGCACACTAGATATCTGAGCTTTTTAAATTTCGTTTAAAGCCAAAAAAAGTGTCCGCCACACCCAGCATAATAACGAATAAATATGTCCAAGGCAGCGTGATGTAAAACAGCACAAGCCAACCACTTACCAACCCTTTTCTTTTAGACCAAAAATGCACCATGGAAATACCTAGGATAAGTAGCGGTAACTGCAACGAAACCACCCAGGGTGCTGCTTCCATTTTAAAAGCCCCATATAATAGTATTGGAGCCAATGCTAAAGCACCAACTAAGCTTTTAGGTGCTTCAAGTTCGTGGAACTCTCTCTGGAACCCACCAGGATTATAAAGTATTGCCTGCCACCATCGCCCCAAGAATAAGCCCACCAGAATATTGATCACAACAACATTTACCAACAGCTGATCGACTAAGTTACCGCTCATCAAAGCCTGCTTGAGCTTCCCACTAGTGTCTAACACCAAGGGTTGGTCTTCACTATTGAAGGTTGGTAACTCAGATAGCTGTGAGCCCTCTGCACTCCCCGTATGTTTAATTTCAATACTCATTAGTTGGGATTTCAACAAGTTAAAATCGCTCCACTCGCGATCCGCAAGCAAGGTATAAAATACAACACTCGCAACCGAAACACACAATATCGTCATAAAAAGTTGTTTTTCGGTAGCAAGTAGTAGTGCAGCAACAAAAGTTAAAGTCAGTACCAATAACTTAATATCATTCGAAAACGAACCCAATACAGCGGCCACTAATAACGGGGCAAGTCCAGCTACATAGATCACCGCACCTTCTATCATACCCATGCGTAACGTCACAAGCGCTAGCAAAGCATTAGAAGCCCAACCGAACATAGGTACGAGACCAAGGCAAGCTACTAAAGTCATAGCCCGCCATCTGGTTTTCATCACCCACTCAAGAATAGCCTTCACAGGACGCTATCCATCTCACAAACCAAGCCTTTAATCTAGTCGTGTTGATCAGTATAAGGTAACAACGCAAGGTAACGAGCTCTTTTTATTGCAGTAGCTAGCTGGCGCTGGTACTTGGCATTTGTGCCTGTAATTCGGCTTGGTACGATCTTACCTGTCTCAGTGATATAGTTTTTTAGCGTATCAATATCTTTGTAATCAATCTCAGTAATGCCTTCAGCAGTAAATCGACAAAACTTTCTCCTACGAAAGAAACGAGCCATAAATTAGTCCTCTTTTAAATTTAGCAATTCAGTCATTCTTCATCAGCTTTCAGATACCATTCATCTACAATTTCAGCATCCAAAGCTATATAGATGAAATAGTCGCTGGCTGGTTTGAAATTTTAGTCAACGCAAGGGCTTGAACTTTCAGCCAGGCATGATCCTCACGATATGCATTACGTAATAAAAATCCTTGGATACTCACAGCATCACCCTCTCTAAGTGTTGCTAACACTGGGGCATGCTCAGATCCAATAACTTGAACAGTGACTTGGCATTGCACCTGCTTTAGTCGATCCCCTTCAGGCTGCTTTGAGCAATGCGACAAAACCAGCTTTGTTATGGGTACGCCTGCAGGTGAATATCTCGTCTCTGCAATGCTTAGAACAGTGCCATCAATCAAAACCCTGTTCACAGGATTCATTATTTATTCCGCAGAATCTTCTATTGGTTGAGCGTCTGAGCTATCGCCAGCTTCATCTGCATTGAGACGAGCACCCTTATCTCTATTATAGTCTCCCGACTCACCCCGAGATTTGGTTTCATCACCAGCCTTTAGTATTGGCGACTCTTTTGTAACAGCAGATTTTTTCTGCAACACCAAGTTTCGAATAATGGCATCATTATACTTGAATGCATTGGTTAGCTCTGACAATACTTCTTGGTCACACTCTATGTTTAGCAAAACATAGTAGGCTTTGTGGATTTTATTTATGGGATAGGCAAGCTGCCGTCGGCCCCAGTCTTCAAAACGATGAATATTTCCGCCAGCATCCGCTATTTGCTTCTTATAACGATCAATCATTTGGCCGGCTTGATCACTCTGATCCGTGTGTATAATGATTACAATTTCATAATGTCTCATTTTTTGTTCCTTATGGTTTAAGCAGCCTTATTCATAACAATCACTTTCATAAGGCAAGGAAAAACATCCTAACCCAATTGGCCAGCACGTGGGCCAGCTTGGTTTGGGGCCGATATTCTACTATGGAGATTAATATAGTTCAATATGTAACAAATACAGGTGGAATAGCTTATCAATTACAGCTGCAGAGCAACCGGATCAGTGTTTATTACTAAGAAGCATGACGAAAAGGTGATGACTCAAAGCAAGTTTTCTATTTTGAAGCAAATAACCCCTAATTCAGACAACTTATCTTTTTGGGAAGGGCAAGAAAAGCCAATATTAATTTCTTATTAAGACTTATAAATGAGGATAATGAGAGTACAAAGGAAGTATGGGATTCCAGAACATCAAAATCTGGAGAGATACTAGGTAGATTGAAAGCTATAAAAACCTAAAGAACAGCTTTATAGCCTTCTCTCATGATAACCAGCAGACTGAAAAACTACTTTGCCTTTACAGCTTTCTTCTTCACAGCTGCTTTTTTCTTCACAACTTTCTTAACTGGGGCTTTTTTTACAGCCACTTTCTTTTTAGCTGTAGATGCTTTTTTGACTGGCGCTTTCTTTTTGACTGCAGTTTTTTTCTTAACAGCTACCTTCTTTTTGGCAGCAGCTGCTTTTTTCTTCTCTGCAGCTTTAGCCTTCGCCGCAGCCTTTTTAGCTGCTGCTTTTGCTTTCTTCAATGCGTCTTTTTGTTTAACTAACTGTTTTTTCTTTGAGTCTATTTCTTTTGTTAAGGAAGCAACCGCTCCCTCCATTGCTTTTACCTTCGCTTCAGGTGATACAGGCTTTTTCTTTGCAACCGGCTTCTTCTTAGCGACAGGCTTTTTAACACTAGATTTTGTAGGCATGGCATAAGCTCCATTTATTATTTAACAAACCAAGATTAAGTCAGTATCTCAACAAAACATAATCTCAATAAAATTGAATTACATCATATTTTCGTGATAGTTCAAGAAAATATTATAAAAATTATTTAATAATTTAAAAAAAATAGCAATCTCACCAATTTTTTTTATTTTTTCTTAAGCTTTTTCTAAAGTTTTTAAAAAATAAATACAAAAAAGTTGAGCGACTTTAATAAACTCTAGCCTCTTTGAGTGTTGAATCCAATCTATGTGGCGTAATTTTATTGCTGAAAAATATAAATTCAACATAAAAATATAAAAACTTAGTCCAGCAAGCCATAATAACTATTTTTAAAATACACTGAACGTAAAAAACCGGGGGAACTAATACGCTGTTCTCTCTTTAAGTTTTGGTGACACCGAAAACATCGGAAATAGCGTTCAACCACGCCAAATCTGGCGCACACTTTATTCTCTTGATGACTCATCCCTTACACCTAAACTTGTCGACAGCCGCAAAAGCTTTAGCCTGCACGCTTATTTTTTTCATTTTTAGCAGATAAAAACCCCAAGATCAGAATCATATAAATCAAGCACTAGGCTTTACTAGGGGTCGATATGATTTAGAAAATGCTAACAACAGATCACAAATGACTTCAAATGTCAGCCTAGCAGGTTGCTCGAGAGTTCCCAGATAAAGAGTGCGTATAAAGCTCGCTGGCAACTATAAGGTCTTGTCTCCCAGTTGTGGGTCATGCTGCGAAATCTGCAACCTTTAAAAAAGCCAAAGTGCCTAAGCGCACCTTAGGCACTCACCTACATCTCTTACTAGCGCTTAAATCACTAACTTACTATATCCTCAGAAACCAAGCGGCAATAAAAAAACAAGCATATCTAGAGAATCATCCACTTTAAAGTTTAGGCACCTTTTTTGGTCATGATTAAGCATCAGAGTAAAACAAAAAAACTATTCATAAAGCCCCAATAATTGACTTATCTTTGAATATTGACCAAGCAAACAGTGTCATTAAATGAGATAACACACCAAAGAAATACTACTCACAGGGTCCAAATCTAAATAAGAAACACAAAATGAACTCCTTCTTACCCTGGATGACCAAAAATTCTATTGCATTTTAAGCAAATTCCTTTAACCTCCCTGTTTCCGTTTAAAATTCAAGAAGCCTAGGACTTATGGTATTATAAAGATATTTTCTCCGAGCAAGATTTCCATAACCCAACATATATATCATCCAGTAAAAACAAATAGCAGCACCCCAAGATATGCAAATCATCGACCGAGCTATTGAGTTTATACCTAAAACCGATCGACCAGATACCAAGGTAATTGTCGGTATGTCTGGCGGTGTAGACTCGTCAGTGTCTGCTTACTTACTCAAAGAAGCGGGCTTTCGAGTTGAAGGCCTCTTCATGAAAAACTGGGATGAAGATGATGGCACAGAATACTGTACAGCCAAAGCCGACCTTGAGGACTGCCTTCAAGTCAGTAAGCAATTAGATATTCCGTTACACACTGCTAATTTCGCCAGCGAATATTGGGATAATGTGTTCGAACACTTTCTACAAGAGTATGAAGCCGGCAGAACACCTAATCCAGATGTGCTGTGTAATCGAGAAATTAAATTTAAGGTATTCCTAGACTATGCAAAAATACTAGGCGCTGACTATATCGCAACCGGACATTATAGTCGAATTATAAGGAATGAAAACGAAATACACCTATACAAAGGTATTGATCCAAATAAGGACCAAAGTTATTTCTTGCATTCGTTATCCTCACAACAGCTTTCACAAGCAATTTTTCCGCTAGGTGATCTTCATAAAGACGAAATCAGAAAAATAGCTTCAAAAATTCGTCTACCTAACGCGCAAAAGAAAGATAGCACAGGCATTTGCTTCATCGGTGAGCGCCGCTTCAAATCCTTCTTAGCCACCTATTTACCTGCGAAACCGGGCCAGATTAAAACAATTGATGGAAAAGCAATTGGTACACATCAAGGCTTAATGTACTATACCATTGGTCAGCGCCAAGGTCTCGGCATAGGCGGTGTCTGCAACACGGAAGATTCCCCCTGGTACGTAGCTAAAAAACGACTAGAAGACAATGTTTTAATCGTAGTGCAAGGCAATAATCACCCTAGTTTGTTTAAGCCCGCCCTAACGACGGGGCCAATACACTGGATTAACGTCATTAAAGGCAAAAACTGGCAAGGCACCGCCAAATGTAGGTACAGACAAAGGGA
>JAYPYM010000093.1:0-15298 GCA_038135915.1 Gammaproteobacteria bacterium | reverse complement strand
CACCTTCTAATTTCCTTTTCTAAACCCTCATACACAACTTTCGTTCATAACTCTCAGTTTTCTCCGTTACCTTCCCAAGCACAAGGTGAAACTGCGATAAAAGCCCGAATAAATGGAGAAATTAGAAATTTCATTCTTGCACATTCATTGATTGGTTGGATCGATGGTATTTCCTGGGAGGAACAAAAACAAAACATCATGGATGATGCCGTTGACTATTTTCTTGATAAATACTCAACAATATACGATTTATACGATATTGAAGAATTGATAGGCGATGCCTTAGCTGATGACCCAGGGTATGAATTAGAAAAATTTAAGTCCTATAAAAAAACCGCATCCCCAAGGCTCGTGCATTCTTTAATAAAAACTAAAGAAAACGACGTCTTCGTTTATACAAATAAAGTACTAGGCAAGGGTTCATACGGTAAAGTGGTTGAAGGTTATAGACCCAGTGAACCGGATAATAAAGTCACCATAAAAAGAATCAAACCTAAACTAGCAAAAGCACCAAAGGAAAATTCGCAAGATAGTACGGTATTTACAGGGAAGGTTTTACATACTGCTCGCAAAATAGGTTCTATAGAATATGAACAGTTAGAAAAAATAGGTGGAGGTGAACGATTGATTTCACCACAAGGTCATATGATACGCGAAGGAAAAGACAGTAGAATTGGAGAAAGTGTGGAAAAATACATGATAGTAATGGATTATGCTGGGCCGAAAAATGGTAAAAAGTTTAAATTTGAACTAGCAAAGTTAGTTGCCAAGGGCAAAATGAGTGAAGCAAAACAACAATTCAACCATGTCATGAAAGAAGTCATTAAAGCGGTTGCAGAGCTGCATGCTAAAAAAGATGTACCACACAATGACCTTAAACTGGACAACATTATTATCAATGAGCACGGCAAAGTTATCATAATTGACTACGGGTTTGTCAACATTAACAAAGATCCCCAAAAAGTCCAGAAAGCTGGTTCGCGCCCCTATAAGCCCCTTGAAGCGCTTGGTAAATCTTCATACTCTTATGACCAACATAGTCACGACCGATTCTCTTTAGGTGTGTTACTGCTCAGGCTATGGTTAACCGCAAATAATATAAAAATAGATGCACTCAAATCAACAGAAGGCCTGGCCAATCTAGCAATTGACAAAGATGGTTATTATGAAGGCACTTCCGACACGGCTCTGTTAACCTGCGATACCGACTATAAAATTATTGCAAAACTATTAGACAAAAACCCAGCAAATAGACCAACTGCTTCGGAGCTCTTGCAATCTCCTTTTATGCAAGACAGTTAAAGCACATAGCAATAGCTACATTAATTAAAATAGACCAGCCCCATTCCATATAAAGCCAAAAGTTATGCGATATTATATTGACATCTGTATAAGATTTGTTTAATTTATTAACCAGTTAAATGATTCAAAACAAAACACAGATAAAAAATATAACACTCAAAAGCGAGGTCATAATGGGAACCACATCTGCCACTTCAGGAGTAAAACACGCAGCCGGATTTAGACCGGAAACTCCAACAGTAAAACGCCAAAGGACTTCTTATGGTGAAGTTTCTCCACCAAACACAGGTAGAATCTCTCCACAACTAACAGATTTAACAGCCTCAAATGGCGATGGTTTAGCTGCAGGCTCTTTTGGAGAGAGCAGCAAGTATCCAGAACCTTCACATATAGATTTTTCAAAAGCTATAAAGCAAGAGTTTTCAGCGCCTGCAGATCCAGAGTTTGTAAAATACTGGACAGACACTCCAGAACAAGAACAGCCGAGCGTAGTCGTCACACCTTCTTCAGAGACAGATGTCAACGACCAATATGAGCCGCTAGACCCACAAACTACAGACCGACAAGAGGGGCTAGAGATACTCGCTGCTCTAGGGATAACAGATGATCTACTAGGAATTGATGAACATGCCGCGGAAGAACTACCCGATGCCAATCGGGAAGGTGTAAAAAATCTCGATTCCCTTCCGTCTTTAATTCGTGACTTTGAATCAACATTTGAGAGCATAACAGATGCAAAAGTCAAAAACCTTTTAACGTTAAAGAAGTGGGAGAAAAAACACCCAGCTGAGGATACCCTTATTGAAGGCGGTTTAAAAGATCACCATATTGTAACCGGTCGAGGAGGCGCAAAAAAGAATCACATTGGAAACGAGCGATTCCGGACTCTCGCAAGCAAAAAATCTGGTGACTATAAAGACGCTAAGAAAAGGAACAACAAGAAGGATATCATTCGTATTACTGCTAAAACCTTACTCGCTTTTGAAAAACTTGGCTTTAAGTTTGTGAATCAGGACGAGGACACAAAAAGAGTAAGCGAAACCTCTACAATAAAAGCATACAACAAGACCTCACAATTATTTCGAGATTTGAATCCACCTGCTAATAAAACTCAAAGTACTTAACGTAGAACGAGTTGAGTATTAATGTTCCACCTATAACCCGGCCTCTTTCTCAAAGGGGCCAAAACATTCATGCATGGATTGATCAATACAAATATAGAAGGCGCTTAGGCTGGGGTGAAATCTGATGAACACATTTACCACATCGCCTACCATATTGTCGGTTTCACCCCGACAATCTTGCCCGCCATTGTCTCTAGTCACTGTGTCACTAAAACTGTAAAACCCAGTTTCGAGCGGTTGATGGCTGATTTCGTATGAGGACTCCATCACTTCTTCATGACTAAACCCATGCCTGGTTCCATCAGCTAAAAATTCATAAGTTTCTTCACAACCTTTAAGGTCGTAGGTCCACCGGCCCAATATTGGGTGCTCACTGTAATCAGCGGAACCTTTAAACAACTTGCTGATGTTTAGCGATTTGTTAGAGAAGATACCACTTTCGCATGAAGCTAAAAACACAATCATGAACACCAGTACAATATTTTTCATCAGAAGGACCATATAAAGAGTTTAACTTGAGACGACATGATCAAATAATACTAAACATTCATTGCTTGTTTAAATGTGCAGCATGTTGGCAAACGATAATCCAAAAAACTGCGTGATTCAAGTCGACTCATTCTAAATCGTTACAACATCATGAAACAACCTGCATTAGCGGTATATTGATCCATCATATAAATAATGCAATAATCGCCGCGTTTTATCAAAACCTAATTAGAACAGGCTAACCACACATCTACACTGGCAGAGACTGTGACTGCACACCAAAATTCTCCACTAAGCTATTTTTTAATACTTGCTCTTGCCTTGCGGTCTATTATTCCTGCCGGAATGATGCATAATGATTTGGCTACAGGTGTTCCTTTTGTCTTTTGTCATGGCCAAATCAAACACGAATTATCAGCTTTAGTTTATTCACAAAAACACACTGAAAACACCCTAGACACCAAATACTATGGTACCTCAGATTGTCAGTTTTCGATACTGACGATGCCGTTTTCAACTCATCAAATCGACCTTCTGTTATCCTTGCAAACATTAGCTGTGCATCAATTATTTTTGAGGGATTACCTCATCATAACTGAAGACAGGATGTTCGCCAGGCCGCCAGTAAGAGCCCCTCCCCGCCTCTATCACACCTAGCAATAAAAACGAATACAATAAACATCATGCGTTATGGAAAATAGCGCGTTAAGGTTTCTTAATTTCTGGAAAAAGATAATGATTAAAATATTTAACCTATTTAGCGTTTTTTTTATCACATTAACCCTAATGCCCAATGTCGGCTTTAGTCATTCAAACACTCATCAAACTAAGCTAAGCCCAATTCACGCAGATGGTCACGCCCCAATTGGCGTCATGGGTGACCACCGTCATAAAACAGGTGAGTGGATGTTTTCTTATCGATTCATGCAAATGAATATGAAAGGCAATATTCAAGGCAACGATAGTATTTCTCCACAGGCGATCGTCAGCAGTATTTCAAATCCAAATGCACCACCAGCAAATGTACGTGTTGCTGCATTAGAAATGACGACGCAGATGCACATGTTTGGAGCTATGTACGCACCCAGTGATGTAGTAACACTGATGTTTATGATCAACTACATCCAAAAAGAAATGGACCACCTAACCTTTACAGGTATGATGGGCGCCAATGAGCTTGGCACTTTTTCTACAAAAACTAGTGGGCTTGGCGACACAAAACTGTCCTCTCTCTGGAAACTGCTCAACAAAGGGTCGCACCGCTTGCACTTGAACCTAGGCATGAGTATACCAACTGGCAGTATTGATGAATCAGATCATGTATTAACGCCCATGAATACAAGACCAATCATACGATTACCTTATGCGATGCAGCTTGGATCAGGTACTTACGACTTTATTCCAGGCATCACATACTACGCACACCAAGGTAAAGTTGGTTGGGGCGCTCAGTGGACAGCAACACTCAGACTCGGAGACAACGAAAATAACTATACTTTGGGAGATAAACAAGCAGTAACAGGTTGGACCAGTTACCGAGTTAAAGATGGAGCCAGCTTGTCGCTTAGGTTAACCTACCGCGATGAAGAAGCCATTGACGGTAAAGATGATATGATCTCAGCGCCCGTAACAACAGCTAACCCAAACAATTACGGTGGTAACTATCTGGGTTTAACGCTAGGTGCCAATATAGTCGGTCAAAGGGGCACATTACGAGGTCATCGGATTGCAATTGAATATGAATCTACATTAAATCAAAATGCACATGGCGTTCAGTTAGAAATGGATAACATGATAACTCTCGGGTATCAATACGCTTTCTAACACTTAAGGGAATTGCAAATTAGCGCCTTGCTTGCGCACCAGTATATGGGCTCCAGATTAAATCTCGAGCCCTGAAAATGTAATCAAAAACAATGCTCCGAATACCAGTGTTTTCTCAACAAGAGACAAACACTCGTCCATATGCGCTGTGTATTTATACTTATCTCGCGTGTAGCTTGTTGCATCCATCATGGTCCAATTTTTTTTTATCATTCCGCACTGAACGTTGTCTTTATAGATGCGATACCGAAAGCCTAATCCTAATATTGGTCCCTTTATGACCATGATAGGCTTGTGATGGTTACCACTGCCGGCCTCATATACAAGGTAATCTTGCTTAAAAGGATTAATGGTTCCCCGGACCCTACCAATCTTTCTGTATTGTTTATCTTCGATTAGCATTTCAGGAATAAGAAAAGCTAACCTTTTATACATGCGTAACGAACAGGCGCCGACCTCATTAATATATTCTAAATCCGATTGGCGAAAAGCACCCAGGTATCGCCCTATAAGACGATTGGAAACAGAAGAGTTTTTTTCTCTAATAAGATTATCTCTTCTTTCTTTCCCAATGATACTTGCTTTATAAGTATTTGGTGTTTCAATAGGAGAAAACACTTCTTGACTATGGGAATACTGATGAATTTTAAATTCCTTGGCATCTAAAAAGCTGACATCTAAATCGGCCATGCGTAAAGGAGAAACACTGGTACTTGATGCCCTGAATTGTTGGGCGCGCCCAGTATTCAGGCCAGCCTGGTTCTGCTGGGTACCCTCATCATTTTTTTGTTTGCCCTCAACTTTCCCAGCCATATCGGGTGGTTTTTTCTCGATAATCTCGGCGATTTGAGGCTGGTCCTTAATGTTAAAAACTAAAGCATCCCACGATTCCTTGGGTACCCAAACGCCATTGCAATCAGTACAGACCTGTACATAAATCTTGGTATTTTTATAGAAGCACTCTACTAAGTCACGGCTACAACGGGGGCACGGGTTGTCGCAGGTTAAAGCGAGACCAGAAGCTTTGAAGGTTTCACTACGACCGCTATCGTCATGACTTAAAAGCCTGCATAACTCGCTCTGATCAAACCAATAGCCATTACATTGACCACATACATCAATCTCTTGCTCGGTTTTTTTTAAAGATATCGGTGAAAGCGTATCAGTCGCACACGCAGGGCATTCCATTCTAAGATCATCCTAATATGAAGCATTTTCACTTAAGTTTAGAATGAAAATGAACCATCTGCCTGCATGAGTAACTCTGCAGCCAACATGCTATGCTGGGTGAGAATCTTGTGTTTGTGTAGTAGCTTGTGTTTGCGTAGCGGCTTGACCCAAAGAAACATCTGTACTTTCTTGCCTCATTTCACAACAGCTGCTGTTAAACAAGCCAAGTGCTCCAAAAGTAGCCACTAAAGGGATATGCACCACCCCAAAGCTGATACTTTGATCACCTCGAATTTGATTGTTCGCCACTACACCCATAGCAGTCAATAAGCTGACAATGCCCGCCCCAACAATGATTTTATTTTTCGTTTTAGAGAAATCAATCGGCATATTATCTGTGTCCATACTGACAGACTGTCTTGCTTCAGTCGTACCAGTATTCTCTCCCGCAGTTAGCAGTGCGCCCTGCTCCATATCTGTTCCAGCACTTTCTACAGTTTGAACTGCTGCCATACGTTGAAAGAGAGTCGTTTGTTCAGGTTCCAAGTCGGTCTCGGCCGTTGATCCGGCATGCGACATGTCTACTCGCTGCAACCCGTCGCTTGCACTTGTTAGGCTAGCTAGTTGATTGGCATCGCCATATAAAGCGGGTAAACTACTTGTACCAGTTAAACTGGTACGCTCATCTGGTGTTCGTCCTTCATAACCAAGGCCTCCACTGGTACCTGTTCTCAGCTGATCGGAATACCCAGTTTTGGATTGCGCTGTATCACCTGAACCATAAACCATACAAACACCTCTCATTTAGTATATTGATATCGATGAACAAAAAAGGAGCTAACCCCGAAAAAAGGCAAATTTATTTGAGATCACCTTTGCAATGATGGAAACAATATTAGATTTACCCTATTGAGTAAAGAGTAATCAGTCTGAATAGCAGAATACTTTGGTTTTTGATAGAGTTCACAATCAGCTGGGGATCAATTCTCAACTGTTAAGAAAAAGTAACTTATCTTTGTTATAAGAGCTGATTATGGATAAATCTGAACAAGAGCTACGAACTCAACTTGCTGCGTGCTATCGCATTTTCGATTATCTCGGCTGGGATGAATTGATTTATAACCACATCACTGTGCGCCTACCAGATAACAATGAACACTTTTTAATTAATCCTTACGGTCTTCATTACAGCGAAGTCTGCGCTTCTAATCTGATTAAAGTAGATATCAAGGGAAATATTATTGGTGAATCCCAATACAAACCTAATCCAGCCGGCATGATCATTCACACAGCCATTCATGAAGCTAGGCATGATGTTTGCGGAATTGCACATTTGCATACAGACGCCGCATCTGTTGTCGCATGTCAGAAAGAAGGGTTAAGGCACGACAATTTTTATTCTGTATTGCTCCATAATCAAGTGGCATACCACAATTTTGAAGGCATTACTGTTATGCCAGGTGAAAAGGCACGATTGGTCGAGAGCTTAGGCGATAAATACCAACTGATACTCAGAAATCACGGTATTTTAAGTTGTGGCAGAAATATACCTGAAACCTTTATGAACATTTGGTTGCTACAACGGGCTTGTGAAATTCAAATGGCGACAGATATGTCAGGAAAACCAAATATTGCTATAGGAGAAGATATAGCAAAACGCTCAGAAGAACTGATTAAAATCCAAAGCGCAGGCGCTGGTTACGGTGTGTTGGAGTTTAACGCAATGGTACGAAAAATAGACAAACTTGATGACTCCTACAAAATATAGCAACCAATAACTGTGCAAAAGACTTGTCTGCACACTAACTTTTGCTAGATTGCAGGATTAAATGACTCGCGAGCCGCATTCCCGTTACCTAATTAAGGTTTATTTGGGTATAATCTCTCGATATCTGATTATGAGTTAACATCAAACCAAGGCCCACTAAGCCATTGGAAAACAACCAAATTTGTTGCAATTATTTATTAGACTGTTCGGAGGTTTATTGAATGGAAAGAGAATCGATGGAAGTAGATGTCGTCATTGTTGGTGGTGGTCCCTCCGGTCTTGCTACCGCGTGTCGACTCGGGCAAATCGCAAAAGAGAAATCCCAAGAGCTTAGCATCGTTGTAGTAGAAAAAGCCTCTGAAATTGGCGCACATATTTTATCTGGTGCGGTTCTCGAACCAAGAGCATTAAACGAACTGTTCCCTGACTGGAAATCCATGGACGCGCCGGTTAAGACCAGCGTTACCGATGATGAAGTGCTAATGCTCAATTCTGCAGAAAAGGCGATCAAAGTCCCTAATGCCTTCGTGCCAAAAACCATGCACAACGAAGGAAACTACGTGATCAGCCTGGGCAACTTCTGCCGTTGGTTGGCCACACAAGCTGAGGAATTAGGTATCGAAATATTTCCTGGGTTTGCGGCAACAGAAGTCCTATACAATGACGACGGCTCCATAAAAGGGATAGCCACTGGTGATTTCGGCATAGATAACAAAGGCGAGAAAAAAGATGGTTACATGCCAGGCATGGAGCTATATGCTAAGTATACAGTATTTTCAGAAGGGTGCAGAGGTCATTTGGGTAAGGACCTCATGGAAAGGTTTAATTTAAGAGACGGTGCCGATCCACAGCACTACGGCATCGGAATTAAAGAGCTATGGGACGTTCCTCCAGAACAGTCGAAGCCGGGCCTTGTGGTGCATACCACTGGTTGGCCACACAATGAAACAGGCACTATTGGTGGTGGATTCCTCTATCACACAGAAAACAACCAAATTTCTTTGGGGCTCATTACTGACTTAGCCTACAAAAACCCTCATATCAGCCCTTTCGATGAATTCCAAAGATGGAAGCTTAACCCTGAGATTCGCAAGCATATTGAAGGCGGTAAACGGGTGTCTTATGGCGCGCGCGCAATATCAAAAGGTGGCCTTCAATCTTTACCTAAAATGACCCTGCCTGGGGGTCTCTTGATTGGTTGCAACGCCGGCACACTAAATTATGCAAAAATTAAAGGTACGCATACTGCAATGAAATCCGGCATGATTGCAGCAGAAGTCATCGCAGCCGCGATCGCTTCAGGCAGACAAAACGATGAGCTCTTTGAATACAAGGCGCAATTTGATCAAAGCTGGGTCTATGATGAGCTGCATCAACAAAGAAACTTCGGACCTGGTTTACATAAGTTTGGCACTATCATGGGCGGCGCATTAGCCTTCATAGAGATCAATCTTTTAAATGGTAAAGCGCCCTACACGATGCGCGACATGACGCCAGACCATGCCACCCTACTTCCAGCCAGCGAATCTAAAGTGATCAATTACCCTAAACCCGACGGCAAAATCACTTTCAATAAATTGGACTCCGTCTTTCTCTCTAATACAAATCATGAGGAAGACCAGCCTTGCCACCTCAAACTCAAGAATCCTGACATACCCATTCAACAAAATTTGCCAAAATATGATGAACCAGCGCAGCGATATTGCCCAGCGGGTGTTTACGAAGTCATCCAAGAGGAGTCAGGCCCACGCTTCCAGATTAATGCTCAGAACTGCGTTCACTGTAAAACTTGCGACATTAAGGATCCTGCGCAAAACATACAATGGGTAACACCTGAAGGTCAAGGTGGACCAAACTACCCTAACATGTGATCGATGATTGTTCGACATCTCTGTATTTAAATAGTTTCAGAATATAGATACAGAGATGCTTTCATTTCCTAAAAGGTGAATAGCGCGTGAATAAACCTCAACATTCAGACGATTCAAATAGCACTCAAACCCATTTCGGCTATCAACAAGTACCGACTCACGAAAAAGTCAAAAAAGTCCGCTCTGTGTTTGACTCGGTGGCGAGCAAATATGACTTAATGAACGATTTGATGTCCTTTGGGATCCACCGCCTTTGGAAACGATTTTTAACGGAATACACAGCCGTTCGACCTGGATATCAAGTACTAGATATTGCTGGCGGAACAGGAGATATCAGCCGTTTATTGCATGACCGGGTTGGTGAAAGCGGATGCGTGACGATGCTCGACATTAATGCGGCCATGCTAAGTCAAGGCAGAGACCGCTTTATTAACCAGGGTGTATTGACGGGCATCGACTACATACAAGCAAATGCAGAACACCTGCCTTTCAACGACAACAGTTTCGACCTCGTCACAATTGCCTTCGGGTTACGCAACGTGACCGATAAACAGCAAGCGCTCGACGAAATGACTCGCGTATTAAAACCTGGCAAGGCACTCTATGTACTAGAGTTCAGCAGGCCAACATCAAGCCTCTTGAATAGAGTTTATGACACCTACTCTTTCAAACTACTACCGAAAATAGGCGAAGTGGTTGCAAAAGATGCTGAAAGTTACCAGTACTTAGCTGAATCGATTCGTATGCACCCAGATCAAGACACACTGAAGGGCATGTTCCAGGCATCTGGTTTAGAGCTCTGTGAGTACACCAATCTAACAGGTGGAATCGTCGCGATACATCGGGGCTTTAAACCAGAAGCGGAAACAGTACAGTGGGACAATGAGCTAGAGGAAAGCCAAGAAAACCAACACGTGGGAAACGGTGGATGATGCTTTTTTCTCATGCAACCCAGATGGTCATTGCATTGGCTGAAAGTTTAACAAACAGAGCTTTGTTACTCGATCCGGCTACCGAGCATAAGTTAGAAAAACTAGACAACAACAGTATATTAATTAAGGCCTGCGAACCCAAAGTAACCCTACTGATTCGAATCAAAGACAAAAAAATTCAGCTCAGTAATAACGAGCTACCCGCAGACGCAGTAATAGAAGGTCGCTGTGAAAGATTGGTCGCGCTACTGTTAAACCCACAGGACCGTACTGGCGGCGATCTCAGATTTTCGGGCGACCTTATTCTGATTAACCAGCTTGAACAAATTATCAGAGAATTAGATATTGATTGGTATGAACCACTTTCCTATGTGCTTGGAGACACCATCACGCATCGAATCGAAATTGCTCAATCGAAAACTTTGGACTGGATCGCTAAAACCTCTAAAAAAATGATGAGCAATACAGAAGAATATTTGAATAATGAGCAAACATGGCTATCAACCTCGCAAGATTTAAATGAATTCAAACACGCATTGGATGAAACCAGAATGCTACAAGCACGTATTCAAGCAAGAATTGATCGTTTAAATCAATGCATAGCGATAATGCCACCCAACCTTGATTCGGCTTAAAACGATCTAATGTATTCCCACCCAGCCCAGACCAAGATTTGGGAATGATGGACAAAACAAAAAGAGAAACCCAATGCTCCTTAATTTAAAGCGATGTTTTTTTATTATTCGGATTTGTATCAAATATAAACTGTATCTCTTACTACCAAAGTCATGGTTAAAAACACTTATTTGTTTGGTATCAGGAGAGTCGTTCAGAAAAAAACTTAACGAACATCAGGCAAATGACAAGATATTGGCAGAAAATGCTCGGAAAGCAATGGAACAACTCGGTCCAATATTTATCAAATTCGGCCAAATGCTTTCGACAAGGCATGATTTGTTATCAATCGCCTTAACAACAGAGCTAGCAATGCTCCAAGATAATGTACCTGGGTTTGACCCAAATATTGCCAAACAACTGATAGAAAAAGAGCTTAAGAAACCGCTGGACACTTGTTTTGCTCAGTTTGATGATACGCCTTTAGCCTCCGCCAGTGTGGCTCAGATTCACACTGCTAAGCTAGCATCTTCAGCATTATCTTCGGGGGCAATAGAAAATATGCCTACCGAGGTTGTGGTAAAGGTCATCCGACCAGACATTTTACCTGTCATTCAACAAGACCTCGCGCTGTTAAAAAAAATCGCCCGATTAGTAAACACGCTCGTCCCTGAAAGTAGACGCTTTTATTTACCAACATTAGTTGAAGATTACGAAGCCATTTTGTTAGACGAATTGGACTTGACACTGGAAGCAGCGAATGCACAAACCTTTGCAGACAATTTTAAAGGCTCTGACCTACTCTACGTACCTAAGATTTATTGGCCGTTCGTAACATCTAATATTATGGTATCCGAACGTATCTACGGCGTACCAGTTAACGATCTCGATGCACTACAAAAAGCCGGTGTCAGCATGGAACTATTGGCAGAGCGTGGCGCTGAGATATTCTTCACTCAAGTATTCAGGGATAACTTTTTTCATGCAGACATGCATCCTGGGAATATTTTTGTAGATATCAGCCGGCCTGAGCTACCAAGATATATTGCTTTAGACTGTGCTATCGCCGGTCGGCTGAGCAAGATGGATCTTTGGCTGCTAGGCAAACAACTCCTAGCCCTGATGGACCAAGACTATGAAGCACTGGCTAAACTCATGGTTCATGCTGGCTGGGTACCAAAAGATACACGCATACACGCCTTCGCAAACGCACTGTCCCGTGTTTGCCGCCCAGTCTTCTCAAAACCCCTTTCCGAAATAGAATTTGGCCAATTGCTCGTAAACCTATTTGCTACCGCCCGAAAATTCAACCTTCAGTCACTACCCCAATTGATGCTGCTTGAGAAAACATTATTACACGTAGAAGGATTAGGCAGGCAACTCTACCCCGATCTAGACATTTGGAAAATTGGTCGGCCCTTGCTTGAAAGCTGGCTCAGGTCCCAGTACAGCCCAGAAAAAGTGTTTGCCGAATTTGAAAATAAACTGCCTTTATGGCTCACTTACCTTCCCCAGCTACCAAAGCTAATCACCGAAAGTATCGAAGGTAAAGTGTTCAATCATAGTATTACTACAGAGCTTAAACCAAGCCAAACAGGAAATTGTAACCGAAACATTCTTGCAGTCACCTCTCTCGGATTCGCTGCTATCAGTGCCTATGATCCCCAGCTAGGGTTTCTAGGCTGGGATGCACCCTTGATCAGCTGGTTAGCCTGTGGACTGGGTTTATATTTACTCATTAGGGAAGAAAGATAAGCGCTCTAACAACATATCGTGCAGGGAGCAAAGATAATGGATATTGAATCAATCAACATTACAAACTTAGTTTTTGAAGGGGGTGGAAGTAAAGGCGCTGCTTACGCCGGAAGCGTTCAAATACTGGACGAGCTAAACCTCTTACCAAATATACGTCATATTGGAGGAACGTCTGCTGGCTCTATCACAGCTGCCATACTTGCAACAGGTGGCGGCAGTAAGGGATTGACGGAATCCATCAAACACACTCATTTTTCTCAATTTCTAGATGATCGGTGGGGCGTGCTGGGGGACATTAAACGCGCTATTTTTAATTATGGTTTACACACTGGCCATCAATTTGTTGACATTTTAAAAAGTTTGATTGACCAATTTTCGGGTAGCAGTGACCTCACATTTCGACAACTAGACACGTTAGCAGATGAGCAACCAGATCAATTTAAAAAACTTAAAGTAGTGACTTCGAACCTAACTCGACAACAACCCCAAGTATTTGATTCAGAAAACAGCCCTAACCTGCCTATTTGGCTAGCGGTTCGGGCCTCAATGAGTATTCCACTGATATTTGAACCTGTATGTATAGATGGGGAATACCACGTAGATGGCGGTTTAGCTTGGAACTACCCAATAGATCTTTATGATGAATCCACTACTCGCTTTAACAAACATACCCTGGGTTTCTATCTAGAACCTCAACAATTAACAAAAACTGGTAAAGCATTTAAAACAACACACTACAATATCAATTCATTAAAAAAATTTGCTTTAGGGTTAGGTTCGTATTTATACGAAACAGCCAACTCAAAGCATATTCACCCTGAGGATCGAAAGCGTACGATTTTTATAGATGATCTGGGCGTGGATGGAACAAACTTTAGTATCTCAAAAGAGACGATTGACGCACTAATTGAAAGTGGTAGAAAGGCCACAAAGTCGTATTTTGAGGATGAATAGGCGCTCTTTCAAGCATACTCGTTGTTAATTAAAATTTTCAACTTTATAATTTTGGCCAACTAGCACAGTTGAACTGAAGCATCATTCAACTGACTTACCCTTTCTCTTTTTCACCATTTCAACGATAAAGACCAACACAGCCCCCATCAAGAGCCCCATTAATCCATTCACTATCACCGGAAACATCCATACCAATGCAGGACCTATAAAAGGGATATGTTCCATGACATGTTGAGCAGGATGGAACGACTCGTGGATACTTGGAATGCCATGCACTAGAATACCACCGCCAACTAAAAACATAGCAGCTGTGCCTACCACTGATAAAACTTTCATTAGCCAAGGGGCGAACCATAAAATAGCATTACCTATTTTCTCACGAAATGTCCGACGTTGATGTTTGATATCTTGATTTAACAAATAGATTCCGAGGTCATCTAATTTGACGATGCCAGCAACTAACGTATAAACACCAATAGTCATCAGTGCAGCTATCGCTAAAACCACCAGGGTCTGATTTAATATCGGCTCACCTTTAACTGTACCCAAAGCAATAACAATAATTTCGGCAGATAGAATAAAATCAGTTCTAATCGCACCCTTTATTTTCTCTGTTTCATACTCAACAAGGTTGATATTAGGATCTCCTAACACTTTTAACTTTTCATGATGAGCCTTTGCACTTTCTTCTGCATGCAAATACTTATGAGCAATTTTTTCGAAGCCTTCAAAACAAAGGTATGCGCCGCCCAACATTAAAATGGGCGTCACCAACCAAGGGAAAATGAAACTTAGCAATAAAGCAGATGGCACTAAAATCACTTTATTGAGTGCAGAACCTTTAGCTACTGCCCAGACCACGGGAAGTTCTCTCTCAGCCTTTATACCCGATACCTGCTGCGCATTCAGCGCAAGATCATCGCCAAGCACACCAGCAGTTTTCTTTGCTGCCACCTTGGTCATAATGGAAACATCATCAAGCAATGTTGCTATATCATCAAGCAATGCTAAAAGGCTTGTACCAGCCAATAGGATTTCCTCCTGGATTATTGTATTGTTAGTGAAAATAGTATTTACACATACTATTCGCGATGTAATTATAGGTCATAAAGAAGCACCATGAAATGTCCCACCACTAAACACGAGCATGCAGTGCTATAGTGACATTCTAAAACTTTAAAGGCCGACGAGCCCAATCCGGTTTTGGTACACTTTAAGCTGATTTTGATTTTAAAAACTTAACAGCTAACATTCAGGTATGTTAAGAATCACTGTTATCATTTTAATCAGGATCAAGTTAGCAAATATCGGATTGAAATCAGCCAAGATATTGACATCTATGATGATTCCTCTTTAGGCTCCATTTACGTGCCTTATTTATTTTTCGTTCATCATAAATATCATTTAAAGAGAAAATAAAGCAGTTAACATGAATGAAATAGGAGTTATGAACGAAAGTTGTGTATGAGGGTTTAGAAAAGGAAATTAGAAGGT
>JAYPYM010000092.1:13468-15326 GCA_038135915.1 Gammaproteobacteria bacterium | reverse complement strand
GCTTTAATGAGGTGATCATGACAGGTAAAAAGCTCTCGATTTAAATTTAAAACTGAACTTAAAGTAAGCTGATCGTCCCCTAAGCCATCTTTAGCGATTTGGTGCAAACGGGTATTTTCCGCTTTAAAATACTCTTTGCTTTCCACCAATAGCTCCATCCAGTCATCTTCAAGGTCTTCATCAAATGCTTCTTTCCGACCATACAACCGAACCGCTGCGATTAACCGTGTGTGCTTGCGTCGCCAATCTTCCAATAAGGCAGTCAGGTGTTCATCTGAGGAATGCGCCCAATCTTGTTTGCTATCATTGATTGCCTTACAGGCATAAATGCAGTGACGGGCAATAGACAAGAGCTTGTGTACCTCAATATCCGGTAATTCAGGCTGAGGTAGTTGAATCGCATACTCTATAATTTCCCCTTCCCAGGTTTTTAACCTTGAATACCAATCATTTTTCACCGGTTTGATGGTAGCTGTTCTGCAATAACGACAAGTATCCAGCGCAAGCGCTTTAACCTCTTGTACTAAGGCCACAATGGCTAACGAGACTTCTTCCAAAGGTACTGAGTGAATATACCTGGTAGTCTTTACTTTTGGAGGGGGTAGTACCTTTTCAATCCATTTAGAGTAGCGTTTAATAAACGGCATAAAGAGTAATATACCGATAAAGTTAAACGTACTGTGGAACACCACCAGGGTATAAATGGGGTCTGATAATAAAGAAGTCACCTTGTCGCCTGAAAATATCGGCAGCAAAAAAATAAACGCTAAAAAATCCACCATAAAGTTAAAACTAACATGCGCTAAAGCAAGCTGCTTGCCCAAATGCGTACCTTTCCATGCGCCAATAATGGAGGTACTGGTTGTACCCAAATCAGCACCTATGATAAAGGCCATAGCAGCGGGCAAGGTAAAAAGCTCTGAATCCAGCAAGGCTAACGCGATCATCATACTTGCGGAGCTGGACTGAATTAAAGCCGTTAAAACTGCGCCTAACAACAGATAGGCCCATGGCGGAAAACCTCTGTAGGCGGAGAAATCAATAAATTCTGGTAAGTTGGCTATAGCACCCTTCATTAAACTTAAGCCGAATAAGAGAAAAGCAAGACCTAAGACAATCTCACCCACCGCCTGTAATTTTGGCTGCTTATTGCAAAACACATAGGTTAAAGCACCTATACCCATTAAGGGCACGATATGAGCGCTCATTTTCATTTTGAAGCCAAGCGTTGCCACTACCCAACCAGTAAAGGTCGTACCTAAGTTGGCGCCTAAAACCACGCCAATCGCATTCGATAAAGGTATTATACTGGCACCCACCATCGCCATCATAATCAAAATGACTAGGGAGCTGCTTTGCAAAAAAGCGGTGATACAGGTGCCAGACAATACGGCACCCAATGGGTGGCTCGTATAGCGCCCCAACCAATAACGCACCCGGGTTCGGCTTACTGACTTGAGGCCACGCTCCAAAAAACGCATACCGAAAAGAAACACACCCAAGCCATAAGCAAGGTTAGCTAACTTCAGGGTCTCTAGAGCGCTGGTATCAAGCATATCAGCTACCTAACCTGACCAGTCAATGGAAAAATAAAACATAAGGTGAGGCAAACCTTTGCGCAGGCTGTCTGAGCAACGCCTGGAAATAACAAATAGAGTCGGGAAGAAAACATCAACACTAAAGAATACCGGCTAATCCCCTATCACAAATAAACTCGATGATGGGTTTTGTATAATCCATTGCTTCAGTATCCTGCATACTCGTTAAAATAAAAGGCTTATCGACACGTAACCTGCGAACTTCCTCAGCCAAGGTTTCCAACGGCCTACCTAAAGAAAGCGCTAAGTCTGTTTTATTG
>JAYPYM010000092.1:0-13458 GCA_038135915.1 Gammaproteobacteria bacterium | reverse complement strand
CATAAATCGTCAAATCAGACAACTGCGGTCTAAAGCGACTCGTCGAAAAATGATCAGTGCTTTGTATCAATACTATATCTAAATCAGGAAATTGCAGGTTTAACTCTTCTACAGCTGTAAGATTGGTTGCCGCATAGTCATAAGGCAGAATGGAAGCACTGTCCCAGCTTTTTAAGCCTCGTATACGATCTGCCGCCAAAGCAGGATATCTAGTTTGAATAGCAACTTCGTCAGTGCCACCGAGATCTTCCACCACTAATGCCAAACTAAAATCACTTTTCATCGCCTCGCATAAACGCAAGGTAAGTGTCGTTTTGCCTGAACCTGCTGGACCACTTATCCCTACTCTCAGCGCTTGTTTCATTCTAGAATCCTTCCTTTAGAATACAATGGGCTTAAAATATTGAATTGATAAGCCTAAAAGTTAACAAAAAAGCGCTAGAACTCGCAACCTAATTTCAGTTGGCCTTGCACCCAGTACTGTCAATCTTGATGTTATTCACTCGTTTTAAATAAGAGTAGATCGATACCATATGCTTACATTAAAAAAAATATGCTGGAACTTAGGTGTAGTATGCTTTGCATTGATACCTAAACAGATCACGGTTGCCGCAGAAGTGGATACCTTTACGGGCCAAGAAATCAGATTACCCGAATCCAGAACAGTTCTAAACCATGAAGTGAATCGAAGACTCGAGCGTGCAATTCAACACTCAAATAAAATTGCAAACCGTCTGCTAAAACGAAAGCACCCCAAAACAAGAAGGCCCTTATTTCACATCATAAAAGGCATCACTTACTGTAATAAAAAATATTTAATGAACGCACTGGAAGATGAACTAGCAGGCCCCATCATCGGTGAGCTGGAACAATGGGCAGAAACAACACCATTACTTACACGGCATCGTGTCGCTTTCCAAGACTCTATTTATCAAGACTTCTTACTCGAAGAAACCCCTACGATATCGGGGTTTCAACATATCGCTGCTGTGATATTACTGAATAATTATCGCATCGGTACAGACAAACTGGGCCATTTTTTTACTGAAGGCAAAACCTACTATGATCGTCAGACATTAATTGGAGAACCCATTGAATCCACATTAACATATGGTGAAAAAACAGAAATCATTCTATTTGGCACACTGACCACTGGCGTATACTCATTTGCAGACCTTTCTGCCAATTTTCATGGCTTACGCTTCTGGAGCACTTTGCTAGAAGCTACTCATCAACCTACCAACTTACAGAGCGACCTACTCAAGGAGCAAGATGCCCCCTATGTGAGATGTGAACAGAATGAATGGCGGCTGGTAAGGGCATTTGACTGGGCCGATTACATTGATGCCACCTGGGATGAAAGCATCAACTGCAATCACGTCCGAAATCAGACGCTGCTGAACAAAATAAACAGCCGGCTAGCATTGCATCCTGTTTGCTCTGAGCCAGCTGAATTGATTGCACTGAAGACACGCTATGGAAAATACTACGATCACTTAGTCAATACGAATGGGCTTCAGGTCATTCCGGATAGATTACAAGCTTACGTACTGCTAGATCATTACATCGCGGAAAAGAAAAAGCAGAAAAAACCAAAATGGTTTATCAAAACACTTGGTGCCGTGCAGAATCGTTTAAAAAGCTTTATATTTGGCCATACAACACCAAACGAGTAGCATTTTATGAACAAGCATCAAAACTAGAACGAGCTAACCTATGGCATATCAACCTGAATCTACAAAAAAAACAAAAGACCAAGCACCACCCCCAAAAGATATTTGGTTTCACCAACTTTCATGGGTTGTGTTAATCCTTATATTCGCTTATTCCTGGAGCAACATGCGCTCCGAACCCTCGTTGAAATTAGCCTACTCTGAATTTAAAAGTGAACTGCAAAAAGATAATATTGAAGCTATTCGCATCAGGGAAGAAAGAATATCGGGCACCTTTCGAACACCTTATATACCAGCAAACCAGTTAAAGAGCAGCCAGTTAGGTCAATCTTACGCTCGATTTTACACCATCTTACCACCCATAGACGACGAATACCTGATGAAAGCTATTGAAAGTCACCAAATCAGTTTTGAAGCCGAATCCAGCAAACCTTCGTTCTGGCTCAATCTGTTGGCAGCAATGATCCCTTGGGTACTCTTGATCGTTTTTTTCGGTTATACCTCTCACGTCTTTCGGCACTCAATGAATGGGAAGGGCATGTTCAGCTTCTCAAAATCTAAAGCCAAGCATTACAGCGCAGACAATATTAAAGAACGCTTTAAAGATGTAGCTGGGTTAGACAATGCTAAATTGGACCTAAAAGAGGTGATAGAATTTCTAAGCCATCCAGAAAAATACCGAAAACTTGGCGCTAGAATACCCAAAGGCATATTAATGATGGGGCCGCCCGGATGCGGTAAAACACTGTTAGCAAAAGCCACAGCTGGCGAAGCTGGTGTACCTTTTTTCAGTGTCACAGGTTCAGAATTTATTGAAATGTACGTTGGTGTTGGGGCCTCTCGGGTTAGAGACATGTTTCAGTCAGCTAGAAAGCAGTCACCCGCATTAATTTTTATCGATGAAATAGATTCTATCGGCCGCGTCAGAGGCACAGGCCTCGGCGGCGGACATGATGAGAGAGAACAAACCTTAAACCAAATACTGGCTGAAATGGATGGATTTAATAGTGACGAAGCAGTGGTGGTACTAGCCGCTACGAACCGTCCTGATACGCTGGATCCAGCACTCTTAAGGCCTGGTCGCTTCGATCGAAAACTGGTACTAGAACTACCACAAAATAAAGCACGACTTGAGATCTTAAGTGTACACACCAGGGAAAAGCCACTAGACAAGGATGTAGATTTACAAAACATTGCTGAAAGTACTGTAGGTTTGTCAGGCGCTGACTTAGCAAATTTAGTGAACGAAGCCGCTTTGCATGCAGCTCGTGAAAACAAAGCAAGCATAGATCAAGCTGACTTTGACTTCGCAAGAGACAAGGTTGCGCTAGGCAGCGAATCAGGGGAAATACTCACAGAACCAGAAAGAAAAAGAATAGCCTATCACGAATGTGGCCATGCTATTCTTGCCCTGCTATTACCTGAAGTCGACCCACTTAAAAAAATCTCTATCATACCCAGAGGCCGTGCGCTCGGTATTACCGAACAAGCACCTCAACAAGATCGTCATAACTTCACTGCCAAATTTTTAAAAAATCACCTCTGTATATTATTAGGCGGTAGATGCGCGGAACAACTCATCTTCAACGAATTAAGTTCCGGTGCTGCTGACGATATCAAACGCGCCAATGAACTAGCCCGTCGCATGGCCGCAGAGTGGGGTATGAGTACAGCACTCAGTGTCATGAACATGCAACAGGAAGAAACCCACCCATTTTTAGGCAAAGAGATGTCCCTTAATCGACACTTCAGTGAACACTATGCAAAAAAACTAGACGACGAAGTCATGAAGCTGCTGAAAGAGGCGGAAGAAAAAGCATGTGAAACATTGAAAGCAAATCGGGATAAATTAGAACGACTGGCTAGCGAGTTATTAAACCAAGAGACTTTAAATCGAGCCCAAATAGACGCACTATTTTCAAAATAGCTTAAACAAATTAGGCAAACCATATCTCTAACTGACAATTTTTTGTATATTCAGACGCTAGCCGTCATAATCCGACAAACAATACCAGTCCGAATGACGCTTAAGCTTTTGATATATATAGAATAAATTCACAAACCCTATATAGTGTAACCGGGCTTAAACCGATATGATGATATTCAAGGTTGATAGCTGAACACCGCATGGTTCAGCTACCGTTTGATTCCCCAAATATGTTAAGCGGTACACAGGGAGACTGAAATGACATGCTCGAGAGTCCGCACCAAACTCTAGAGAATGTAGTCTCAGTCAATTTACAAACAATGCGGGTTCGAGTTAGCATCTACAACCCTAAGATGCTAACTCTTTTTTTTCAGATGCTTTTTCTTCAGATACTTTTTTTTCAGATACAAAGTGTTCGGGTAAACAGGTGCGATTGATCATAGGGTGGTTTTCATCTTCAGGACCAAAGTCGCTATCAGGATGCCAAGCCAAAACATCTAACGAATCCTCTTCCGTAATAAAGCTATGCATACTACCTGCAGGGATATACCAAGCCATACCCGCTTCAAGCGGATAATTGACACCATCAGCCAAACACCGCCCTCTTCCTCGCGAAATAACACCTATTCTATCTGAAGGATGCGTATGTTGACTTTGATTCGTATGCGCAGGAATGTGCAAGTGGTTCAAGCAAGGCTCACCTAACTTGGCTGGGCAAACCAGTAATGTATCACTACACCCATCTATGTAAGTTAAACGCCCATGGTTTTCAATAGGCCCACCTATTTGCGGAAATCCGGCCTGGGACGCAATTGAAATAGCGATGCCCTCACACTTCAAGCCATGTTCATCAAAACATCTTATTTCAGCCTGATCACGACACACAAAATACATACCTTCATAGATATGTTGCATCCGCCCTTGAGATAATAACAAGGCTTGCCCTGATGTCACCATACCGTAGTGCGTTTGGCCGGCTTTAAATATGCGGTCTCTACTCTGCCAGGCTGTCATTTCAAACGGGTATAAACCCGTATCCACTTTCAGTTGTGCTTGTTGAGATATTGATATGGGCGTAAATGTCTTCATAGCAAACGTATCTTCATTGCAAAAAGTCTTTGGTGACACACTTGTTAATTTTTAAAACTGAGTAAAACTTAGTTCATTGTTTTCATCTAAACAAGCTCAATATGGTTTTCAACCATCGGCTCAACAGTTTTCCCAAGGAGATGGGAAGTGCAATGCCCAAAATGCAATTATAATCAAAGATACAGAAATGGTATCAGATGCGACCAGTGCCACTATCAGTTCACCTTATTTAAAAAGCGTGGTGACCCCATTGGCGATAAAGGCTTCAAACATACGATCGATGAAATATCAGAGGGTGGTAGCTTTTGTTTCACTCAACATCAGCTCATTCATGCATTGGCCAGAAAGCTTGCCAAATCTCGTCGTAAAGATACCATGTGGTCTCTGATTTTTTTGTCTTGCCTCTTATGGGCTTTTCTAGGGCTCAAACACGCTTGGAATCTTGCCCATGGGATCAACATGGCTGGCATTCTCAGTATTTTGAGTTTAATGGGCGCCATTGGTCTATCCATCGCCATCTCGAAAATCGCTGGCAGAAAAGTTAATTATCATCAACTGATTCAAATCATTCAACGCTACCAAAGCGTACACCCCATCGAAAACCTCGTCGATGGCCAAGCATTTTTAGATCAGGACGCCAACTCAGAAGAAACAACTAAAACAAGCACCGCAATGGAAACAAGCACCGCAATGGAAACAAGCGCCGCAAACGAAGCATTTCTTGATCACGCACCCGATAATATTTTGATTGTTGAAACAGACGCCCAAGTGGATATGCTGATTCGCAGTGATTATCACATGGAGACCAAAACCCTGGTCCTCAGTCAAACGGGTTACCCAAAACATGTGTTTGCTACTTATCAAGCATTGATAGAACGCCATCCAGACATCCCCATCTACGCTGCCCAAGGGGTGAATAAAAACCAAGACATGATGAAAAAGCTCATGGCTTCGTCAACATGGGGGCTCAATGGCAAAACCGTAAAAGATATTAGCCCGAATGCAGACTCCATCACAGCCAACAATAAGAAATTCCTGTGGTTGCCCAGCCACACACGACGCGATCGAAATACTGCAAAATTTGGCAGCGACGCACATCAAATGCTCAACGAAGGATACCGGTTACCCCTAGACTATGGCCCACCACGAAATGTCATCATCATGATGAGCGCAGCCCTAGCCTTCGGTATGGCGATGTTCGCACCTGAACTCCGGGCTGCTGATCAAAAAGCAGGTGATACATCAGGTGGTGGATAATATAGAAAGGTAATGGGTAATGAAAGGTGATAAATAGCAGAAAGGTGATAGAGAACAGGAAGGTAGTTTGGAGAATAGAAAGATAAATGAGCGTAAAAACATGATGCTGATGGAGAAGTTCAAGTGAGTTGCTTATTTGGCTACGCCGGCAAACCCCAGCATGGCCTACTTGCCTCAATGGCACAACAGATTAGCCATCGTTGCCCACAAGGATGGCACCATGAACATCAAACGACAAAAGACAAGCAATATGAATGCTCCATAGCCACTGCAAAATCTGACTGGAGCCAGGTTGAAACATGTCATCCAACCACAGATCGTGAGGGTCTAAAAGCTCAAGCTGAAATCTGTGGCTATGTCGGCACCATCTGGCAGTGGGGCAAGCAACACCCAGCCGAGGGTGAGAACAAAGATCGCATTGAGCATGCAATCAATGATATGGACGGCGCATTCTGCCTAGCATGCATGGCTGACGACACATTCTATTTGGTTCGAGAACCTTCAGGCACCAAAGTAGTGTATTGGGCTCAGTTTGGCGAAACCCTCGTTTTTGCAAGTGAAATTAAAGCTCTATTAAAATGGCAGAAAAAAAGTTTTTCCATTAGACCTGGCGCGATCTTAGAATACCTGAGCTTTAGCTATATTCCAGGTGAAAAAACCATGTTTGAAGGTATCTACGAACTGCAACCAGGCCATCTGTTAACCTGGCATCAGGGTACCATAGACATCAAACCTTACTTTGATTTAGATCAGTATGAATCAACCGAACAAGGTGCGCCGGAATCCTATCACGTTGAGCGTGTTCGATCAGCCATTTCCAGTTCAGTTGAAAATTGTTGCGCAGCATACAAGGAAACACCCGGTGTCTTTTTATCTGGCGGCGTCGATTCAAGTTCTGTTCTAGCCTTTGCACAGCAACTGCAACCAACCACACAGCTGAAAACATTTTCCATCCATTTCGGATCCAAGTATGCAAACGAATGCGATTACATCAATCTCATGACGCAGAAGTATCAAACGAAACACCGATGGCTAGAGGTGACACCCAAAACCTTTATGCGCAACCTGCATGAAATCATCTGGCGATTGGACGACCCCATTGGAGACCCTGTCACCGTACCAAATTACCTGCTGGCGGCCCTAGCCGCACAAGAAACCGATGTGGTACTCAACGGTGAAGGTGGCGACCCCTGTTTTGGTGGCCCCAAAAACCTACCCATGCTACTCGGCATGCTCTATGGTCCCCTGCCTGGACAAGAGGAAAGCAATTGGCTGGAACACCTATACTTAAAATCATACCGTCGTTGCTATGAAGACTTAGACCGATTAGTTAACCCAGACATCATCACAGCAGCAGGCGGCAAACAAGCACTCACCAAGGTCATCAGCCCCTATTTCGGCGTAAAACGCCCGCTCAACTTTATCAATAAACTCATGGCCGCCAATATCCGATTAAAAGGCAGCAACCTGATTCAAGTGAAGGTAGATAAAATGACCTCTGCTCATCACCTATTGGCACTCCCGCCCCTATTTTCCAAACAAGTGATTGAAACCAGCATGGCCTGCCCTGCTTCATATAAACTCAAAGGCCGTGTAGAAAAATCAGTACTCAAGAAAGCTGTCGCCGGTCTGGTACCACAAGCCATCATTGACCGACCCAAGTCTGGCATGATGGTGCCGGTGAGATTCTGGTTTCAAGGTGAAATGAAACGCTTTGCCAAACACATTTTCAACAAGAAGCGAATCGAGCAGTTAGGCATCTTCAACCCAGCCTATATTAAAGAATTACAAAAATATGAAATTGGCAATATTGCCGGTCGGCGACATGGCCTAAAACTTTGGATGTTGCTGACCTTTATGTTATGGCATGAACAAATGGTAGGTACGACTCATGTCAATGAAATATAAACCCTTAAAGCGATATGGGTGCGCTATACCCCTATGCGTACTCTTGCTCATATTATCCGCTTGCCAAAATGCCCATCAAACCTCTTTCGATGAGGCTCGGGACACCTATAAAAACGGCCAATTCGATCATGCACTGGAACAATTATCTCAATTAATCGACAAAAGCCCGAAAGCCTTGATTGAACAACGCGCTTGGTTCATCAAGGGGAAGTGCTACCTAGCCCTTAGCAAATACGAATTAGCCTATGAAGCGTTTAAAACCGCGAGAAACAAAGATGCAACAAACTACCATGGCGATAAAGCACACTACAAAATGGTAACAGCGCTGTTTTTTCAGGGAAAGGTAGATGAAGCCATGAAAGGCTTCAAAAAAATATCGACATCTGCTTCCATCATGAGAGGCGAAGCTGCTGCCATGTTAAAAACATTAGAATGAAACACATTAGAGTTAAAAACATTAAAGCTAAACACATCCGTGTTAAATAAACGAGAGTGACACACACTAGAGTAAGAATAGGAATAGGAATAGGAATGGGAATGGGAATAGGAAAACTTGGATGAAAGTCTCAATTTTTGGGCTTGGCAAAGTAGGTATACAAACTGCGTTCTGCTGCTTTACCCAAGGCGTAGCAGACGAACTCGTACTGGTTAGCCGTGATTTAGATAAAGCACGCGGTGAGGCTGAAGACTTGATTCATGGTAATGGCTTCCTAGATCACCAAGTTCATGTCACGGCGGGGACATTAGAAGAGAGTGCACATTCAGACGTCGTACTCATCTGTGCATCCGTGAGCACGCCAGAATCCCTAAAAAGCCGCCACGCCTTACTGAAAGGCAACATCCAATTGTTTAAGCAGTTGATCCCAGAGATTGCCCGAGTAAGCCCAAACGCAGTGCTGATTGTTGTCTCCAACCCCGTGGATGTATTGACTTGGTACACGCTCAAGCTATCCGGATTTCCAAAAGAACGCGTGTTAGGCACGGGTACACTATTAGACAGCGCTCGGTTCCGAACCCTGCTATCGCAGAAATTATCCATTCACCCAGATGATATCCGTGCTTATATTCTGGGAGAACATGGCGACACCCAGTTCCCACTACTGAGTCAGCTTTGCACCGGCATGATTCCGATACTGAACGATCAACCAAACCCGACGCTAGAAAGCTGTTTTGCATCAACCGTCAACAGCGGATACCGTATCTTTCAATCAAAGGGTTGCACCAATCACGCCATCTCCTTAGCCGCCACCATGATCGTCGATACCATCCGATTCAATCGTAAGCGAACACTGCCCGTCAGCGTTTGGATAGAAGACTATTACAATACCAATCATATTTGCCTGTCGCTTCCCGTAGTAGTAGGCAAAAAAGGTATCCATCAATTTTTAAAACCCAAGCTGAATGCAACAGAAATTGAGCATTGGCGTCACTGTGCTGAGGTAGTAGGAAAAGCGATTAAGGCGATTAATTGACTCGTAATTGGGAACACGCATATCAATATGAATAACCAAGCGATAAAGCCTAAAGGCAAACGATTCTTTTTAACCTTCATCGTCATTCTTCTACTTGGATGTTTAACGCTCACGCTAAGCCTTTCAACAGCACTCAGCGATGAAGGGTTTTCAGACATTGACCAAAGCTATACCAACAACATACCTATTTCTTATCATAGCGAATACAATATCGGTTTTTTTGGGTTAGAAAAATTTCATTACTTTGATTCAAAAAAATACGGACGCATCCATGGTATGTTGAACAACCAAGGGTTGGACACCCATGCTTTCATCGAAGCAAAAAAAATAGATAAAAATACCTTACTACTCCATCATACACCCACCTATCTAGACAGCCTTAGCTTATCGGGAGAGCTAGCTCGGATAACAGAACTCAATTTTTTACGTTTTTTACCGAGCAAACTGGTCACTCATATTATTTTGAAACCTAAACTCTATCAAACCGGCGGAAGCATCATGGCCGCTTTAGCCGCGCTTGAACATGGCTGGGCCATCAACCTGGGTGGCGGTTTTCACCATGCTTCAGAAGCTCACGGGGAAGGTTTTTGTGCACTAGCAGATATCGGTTTAATTATAAAGTATCTGCGCTCAACACAGAAAATCCAAAAAGCAATGATTATTGACCTGGATGCCCACCAAGGTAACGGCCATGAGCTCGACTTTTTTGAGGATAAGGACGTATATATTTTCGACATCTATAACAAAGATATCTACCCAGGCGAACACTTCCTAAAAGCAGCCATCAATAAAAAGGTCGAACTACCAACGGGTTCAGGGGACGAAATATTCAAAAAAACCTTCACAACCGCAATTGACCAAGCCTTTTCAGAATTCAATGCCGACATCATCATCTATATCGCTGGGTCAGACATACTACAAGGCGACCCACTCGGCCGCCTGAATATTTCCAGTGAAACACTCATTCAAAGAGATGAACTCGTGTTTAAATATGCCCTCGATAGCAAAACCCCAATCGTCATGCTACTCGGCGGAGGATACCAAAAATCAAATGCTGCAATTATTGCAAAGAGCATCACCAATTTAATAGAAAAGTATAAGCTATTAGACAACACCGCAAAGCAGCAATAAATGCACACCGGTTTATACCAACACTCCCTTTTTGATTATTTTTCGCCCAAAAATAAAAGCCACCGCTAAGCATTTCTGCAGTTCACCTAACCGAGCCGGTAAATTCATGTTTTTAAGGCTATTTTTCGACAATAATAGGGCATATACTAATGAGTCATACATCTAGTCGGCACGGTAGAATAAACTGTTAAAGTTGGGAATATGAAGCTAGAGCATTTAAAGCATATTCATCTGCAGTTAGAAAACCTACCATTATCGTTAGATATTGGTAGATTAAAAGAAGATGAGCACAAGGCTATTTTCTTGCAGAGTTTTAGGATATTTCTTCAAGCAAATAAAGATATCCTGAAAGCCCAGACCTCACTGATAGTTGAGATAGAAAAATCTATCAGTTGGCAATACGAAGATGGTGCTAAATGGCAGGAAAGCTTAATGAGCCTTGCAGATATGGCCTACGAATCTTGGAATGATTATTTTGTGTTGTTTCTTAAAAGAGACAACGGTTCCATCCAGCGTATCAAGGTGGTTATGGATCCAGTTTATTATGGTTTTAACTAGGCACAACCCTTATCTACTTTTCGAAATTAGAGAAATTCAAACAAAATATGGATAAACATAGTGACAATATATTCTGTGAATACACAGCCAAGTCCTGGGAAGACTGTAGAAGCCTACTTAAGAATATTGAAGGCTGGATTTTTAGAGGGCAATCAAATAGTGATTGGTCTTTGCAGACTACTTTAGAAAGAGGGGCTGTAATTAACAACACCGATATACGAAAAATACCGAAAGTTGAAACATATATACTAGAAAAATTCCAGAGAAGATCCATCTATTATTTAGATAACCCACCAAGCAACGATAACATTATAGAGTGGTTGTCTTTGATACAGCATCATGGTGGTCCAACGAGATTGTTAGATTTCACATATTCTTACTATGTGTCACTATTCTTCTCTATTGACCAAGCTTTTGGGGAATCCTCAATATACTGCTTGAACAAGAAACTGATTGATGGGAAAGGACTAGAAACGGAAAAATGGAGAGGATTGGATGATGAAAGTAAGTTTGGAACTAGGGATTATTGTAATGACGCGCTTAAAGCGCAAATAATGAGCCCACTAGTCATGCTAGTTGAGCCATTTAGTATTCATGATAGGTTATCTCGTCAGCAGGGGTTGTTTGCTGTTCCTTTTGAAGGTCGGCAATCATTCGAGTACAACTTGTCTTTAACAGTAAATCGTTTTCAGAAAGCGCTGCCAAAAAGCAGAAAGCTTAGTGGATACCAGAATGATCTTGATAAGTTGAAGAGTGAATGTGCTTTGCTAAAAGTCAAAATCCCAAAGGAATTGCATAATCAAATACGTAAAGAATTACAGCTGATGAATATTACAAGCGAAACCCTATTTCCAGGAATTGATGGCTTTTCCAGGTCACTATATTCCGAATTTGATTTAACTAAATCATAATTGGCATTAACTGAATTGCCTAACAAGGTTATGAATTAAGTTTCGGCACAGCCGGCCTCCGCCGGAATGGTAACGCATAGTGCGCCAAGTAGATTATCGCGGCGTTCAGTGTTTATGGGTTTGAAAATCCTTGTTTTGTTTATTCCGGTACCATTCATTTTCTGGGTATGGAATTTTTGGTAAATACGTAATAAGAAAACGAGCACGAAAGAAATGATATTGCTTAGTAGAGGAATTATTTTTATGTTGTTTATGGTTCTTTCCATTACAACATATCAGTACTTTATGCAGGATTTAATATTCGTAGGTATTCTATATGCACCGTTTTATATTTTGCTTTTTTTAGTAGTAAACTTTGGGATGGCGGTACATTCTAGAGTTCAAATTGCAGATAGTACCTAACTAGTTGCTCAAGTATACACGAGCCGCAAAGCGCGACCTGCGCATAGCTACAGCTGCCCCGTAGCTATGCGTTACACAACTGTAAGAAATTTTGAGGATTTCGGGGATGAAAAAAATATCATTTCAAGTTGACACTCGCTTAGCAAGGCTATTGTCACAGAACTACCGGTCTTCAGAGAGAGCTTTGAAAGAGCTCGTTGACAATGCTTGGGATGCTGACTCGGAACAGGTAAAAATAGATTTACCTGCCCCATTAACAACAGAACCTATTGTAATACATGATAATGGTTCAGGCATGACAGAAGAAGAAATACTCAGAGAATATCTATTTATTGCCAGTGACAGAAGAAAAAGACGAGGTGAATTAACCGCGACAAAAAAACGAAAGGTCAAGGGGAAAAAGGGTATTGGAAAATTTGCAGGGTTAATGTCAGCAAACAATATGAAGCTGGAAACATGGGCAAGGGGAAAGAAATGTGAATTTTACATCAGTACTGAAGCGCTAGACTCTTCCGAAGACATCGAAAAATTGCCGATTGATCTACAAATTACGGATGATAAAAAAGATGCACATGGAACTCGCATTTCATTATCTTCTTTGTATCAACACTTAGCCTTTCCTAGCCCAGAAAAAATCAGACAATTATTGCTACAAGAGTATGGGCGAGAAGATGATTTTAGAATAATCATAAATGGCAAACTTCTTAGTGTAGACGATATTCAAGGTAACTTTTCATCACATAGCTCTAAGCTTCCCAATATCGGAGATGTTAAGCTTGAGTTTACGGTTTCAACCCAAAAAGGAAAATTAAAAAAACCTGGGATTTCCATTCGTGTAGATGGGAAGATCGTCGGTAAGCCAGACTTTTTTGGATTATCAGAAGCTGAAGACTTCCCTGAAAAGTTGTTAAATAAAATCTATGGGGAAGTTGAGGTTGACGGGCTTAGCGAACATGTAACCGCGGACTGGGGTGCACTAATTGAGAATAGCGAACTATATGAACAGGTAAAAGAGTATGTCCAACCAATCATCAGAGCAAAAGTGAGGGAGGAATACGGTAGAGAATTATCTTTGGCTCAAGCTAGGATAACTAAGAAGATCAATTCGAGGCTATCAGAGTTACCTGAGT
>JAYPYM010000091.1:10918-15351 GCA_038135915.1 Gammaproteobacteria bacterium | reverse complement strand
ATGAGTCATGAAAAACTCAAGCAGTTTATACTCGGTAGGCCCCATATGAATTGGTTCGCCTGCGACACTAACAGAATGACTTAAGGAATTGAGACACAACTGATCAACACGTACTTCTTTAGATGCCAAGGTGGGGTAACATCTGCGTAACACTGCCTTGATTCGAGATGCCAACTCCCTAGTAGAAAATGGTTTGGTGATATAATCGTCAGCCCCAGTATCTAATGCTTGAACTTTGTTACTCTCCTCTCCTTTTGCAGTCAACATCAGTATTGGGATTTCAGCCGTAGACTCATCTCGTTTCAAACGTCGCGCAAAATCAATTCCTGATAGCCCTGGCATCATCCAATCCAACAAAATGAGATTGGGCCGCTCATCAATGACCTTAGCATGAGCGTCTTGAGCATCACTAGCTTCAATACAAGTTAAGCCTGATAACTCTAAAGAAATCCTTACCATCTCTCTAATCGCTGCTTCATCATCAACTACTAAAACTTTAGCATTTTCCATTATTATCTCCAAATAAGCCTAATGAAGCGATATAACTAACACAGCCTTGTAACATTTTAATTACACTAAACACAAGCCAATTCGGTTTGACTCGCCACCTATTGATCTGACTTAATTTTGACTACTAATTATACAGGATTAGTCTCAGAATAGAATCTAAGGTTTTGAGTCATGCCTTTACAAAACTAAACGAATAGCAGAATGAGAGAAACTTAACCGCCAGGACATTGGCCGAGCCAGAAAACTCAGCTCACGACCTTCAAAAAGATGCCAAAATTGATCACCTACAATCGCACTTAATTCTGGCATTTTATTTAATAAGTCAGTCAACTCGCGATTAAGCTGCAGTTGGCACTGATAATCAAAAAAGCCCAGCAAGAGAACCTCTAACTCATTAATATCGACAGGGGACCACTCAAGGCCGGTTAAACGCCTGAATGCATCGCTAAACTCATTAAACACACAAATACTCAAATAAAGCACTGGCAAAGCTTCAATAAACGTATTATCGACCCTAAAAAACGAACGGTAATGATCAAATAAAGCAGTAATCAAACAGCGGTAATACCCGTAAAGCTCAAGGTCTTGGATGAGTTCGAGCCAACAACGAAAACGGTTCACATCATGAACCCAAAGCTCTCTCATAAAACCGTACAGATACTCTGCAGCATTTTCATTTTCAACCTTCACTCGACTATCAAGCAAGCTTAATGACGCTTCAAGCACTTGCACATTACCGGTATAGGTTTGAGCTTCCATAAAACAGTTAAATCGGTGCATAGTCTTTTTTAACATCGCTGTCGGCACGAGGTTTAAGCACTCATTTTCTTCAAAGCAAAGGTGAGCACTTTGGTTAAAGTTGCTCGAATAACTACCACCAACTAACTGGTTGACCCCACATATATGCATCATCAAGCCTGCTTTTTATTTATTTAGATAAAGTGAATTAAAACTCCATAATTAAGAATTAAAAATACTTTCTTATTCTTAATTTTCAAGCAGAGTTGAAGATAGATTTCTTCTAAAAAAAAACTTATCTTGGCATAAAAAAATCTATAAAAAATGTTGCACACTTATGTATTTTATTGGGACAGGTAAATATCCAATAAATCTCTTAATTAGAACAGGAAGAACCAACAGAACACGAAATGCTAACGGCCCGACTTAACGGCCAAAGTAACACCAAACATAACCGCCATGGTTACTACGATCGAGGGCCCCACTGGCGAATCCATTAATGCGGCAAGAAAGAGCCCTATCAATACAGAAATGGACGCGACAATACTGCCCAAAAATGCCATTTTCTCTGGTGTACTAGACCAATAACGAGCAGTAGCAGCAGGCAATATTAAAAGTGCAGTGATCAATAAAACACCCGTCAGCTGCATGCTCATCGCGACAAAAACTGCCATGACCATCATCATCATTAAATTTAACCGACCAACCTGCACCCCTTCGGTAGTTGCTAAGTCCTCATGGATCACCATATTGATAAGCGGCCGCCAAAAATAGCAGAGCAGCAAAAGAATTAGCGTATTAATACAATAAATTGAGATGACATCGTCCCAACCTAACATCAGCAAATCACCAATTAAGATTGACTGAAAAGAAATAGATGTATTAGGAAAAAAAGTATATAGAATAATACCTAGAGATAGCACCGTGTGCGCCAAAATACCCAGCAAGGTATCATTCCCAAGGAAAGGCTTCTTTTGAAGAAATACCAAGGTCAATGCAGTACAGCCTGAGATTAAGATAACAGGAAACATGCTCTGTTCGATCCGCCAGACACTTCCAATAGCAACGCCCAGCAATGCAGAGTGAGCAAGCGTATCTCCAAAATAAGCCATACGGCGCCATACAACAAAGCTACCTAGCGGCCCCGCCACCATAGCCAGCCCTAAGCCACCCATCAAAGCTGGCAATAAAAATTGTACTAATGTCATCGATACTTACTCATCAAAAGAAAGCTGGATATTTAACATTGATAAGGGATCAATATCAACAATCAATCAGAGCACCTGCTTTATTCCATCTCCAACTGAGTCTTGTAAGGCCACAACTCTCCACTCACAGACCTGTTAACTTAAAATTATTATTTCCTTAACTAGGGGTACTCGGCTCAATCGTACCATCCAGTTGATGAGAGTGATCATGGCGATGAGTATAAATTGCAAAGGGAGAGTTATCAGGCAGACCAAACAACTCTATGAATTCAGGGCTAGCCTGCACAGAGCTCGGGTGCCCTTTACAGCAAATATGCTGGTTTAAACAAATGACTTCGTCCGTATGTGCCATTACAATATGTAGATCATGAGAAACCATCAGAACACTCACTTGCTTATCTACTTGAATGTCACGTATTAAATTATAAAGCACCGCTTGGCCTTTGACATCCACACCCTGTACTGGCTCATCCAGAACCAGCAACTCAGGCTCCCCCATCAGTGCTCTAGCAATCAACACCCTTTGCAACTCCCCTCCTGAAAGGCCAGACATCTTTTTATTTATCAATTGCAACCCTTCAACCCGTTGTAAACAAGCCGACAAGTCCTGATGATGGAAATGCTTGCTAGCTGAAAGAAATCTATTCACTGTCAGGGGCAAGCTGGAATCGAGGAAAAGCTTTTGAGGAACATAGCCTATCTTCAATGGGTGATGATACTGAATTCGACCAGAGGAGATCTTAATTAAACCTACTAACGCCTTAATTAGGGTAGTCTTACCAGCACCATTAGGCCCAATCAGTGTAGTAATTTGATTTGGAAAAACTTTAAGGTCAATATTCTTAAGCAAGCTCTGGCCAAAGATATCAACGCTGACACCAACCATCTCGACTAAGGGTATTTGCTCGGTTTCCACTTATTTAGACATCATTCAGTGCTGAAATAATACGATCGCATGCCTTCCCATCGCCATAAGGATTATGCGACATTGCCATATTCTTATAGTGTATTTCATCATCTAAAAGCTTTTGCGACGACTCAACAATATTCTCCTTATTTGTACCGACAAGTATGACTGTACCAGCCTCCACAGCCTCTGGCCGCTCCGTTACCTCTCTCATCACCAAAACCGGTTTACCCAAAGAAGGAGCCTCCTCTTGAACGCCACCTGAATCCGTTAAAATAAAATAGGATCGGTCCATCAAATAAACGAAGGGCAAATAATCAAGCGGATTGATTAAATGAACATTAGGCAACCCTGATAAGATTTCGTTCACAGGCGCTTGCACATTTGGGTTTAAGTGTACGGGGTAAACAATCTCAACATCCGGGTTTTTGAATGAAAGCTCTTTGATCGCGGCACAAAGATCAAGAAAACCCTGGCCAAAATTCTCTCTGCGATGACCGGTCACCAAAATGAGCCGCTTGTCTTGCGCTGCCAACCTACTCATGACCGATTCAGGTATCCACTTTAACCAATAGCTTGAATCATAGGTTCTTATACGATCAACAACCGTAAGCAGCGCATCAATCACAGTATTACCCGTGACCCAAACTCGGTCGGGGTTAACATGCTCTTGCAACAAGTTCTGCTTTGCTCGCGCAGTCGGGGCAAAATGATAATTTGCTAGCCGGCCTACTAAGGTACGATTTGCCTCTTCCGGAAATGGCGCCAGTAAATTCCCTGTTCTCAAACCTGCCTCAACATGGCCAACCGGGATATTCGAGTAAAAAGCTGCTAAGCCTGCAGCAAAGCAAGTCGTCGTATCCCCGTGCACTAATACAATCTCCGGCGCCAGCTCCTGTAATATTGAGCGCAGCCCTAACATCACGCCTGATGTAATATCGAATAAATCTTGGCCTGGCTTCATCAAATTAAGGTCATAATCTGGCTTGATTTGAAACACCTCCAAAACTTGATCCAACATTTGACGATGCTGAGCAGTGACACAAAGGTGGCTATCAAAGCCATCGTTT
>JAYPYM010000091.1:6541-10788 GCA_038135915.1 Gammaproteobacteria bacterium | reverse complement strand
CCCAAAGACCGTGAGTACTCGTTTTTTTTGATTCAACCGCTACTCTCCTACTTTTTTCACTACAATTAATCTTGATACTCTACCCATCAAATATTTCAGCTCAACTACGAATATTTCAAGCGTTTATACAACCGCAGGTATCGATCAAGATTTTCTCTTTAAGCACACTGCCTGGTATTTTAGCGAATTGCCTATGGCTCACCAGTACCAGCACAATATCCGCGACCTCAATCGCTTCATTCAGATCCCAAAGCTCAAAAGTATCATGGGATTTTAAGTTTGGCTCAACAGCTATGATATCGGCTATGTCTTTTTCAGCAAGGGCATTAACAATTTGCAGCGCAGGAGACTCACGCAGATCATCAATATCAGGCTTAAATGCTAGACCTAAACACGCAATTTTGGCTCGTTTAAATTTATCCGCCTTTACCTCAACCTGTCGAATGACTTCAATCGGCTTACTATCGTTGACCTCTCTAGCTGTTCGAATCAGCTTTGCTTTATCAGGATCCGCATGCACGATAAACCAAGGGTCAACAGCGATACAATGCCCACCAACACCAGGCCCAGGCCTGAGTATGTTCACTCTAGGGTGCCTATTGGCTAGCTCAATTAGTTCCCACACATCTATTGCATGTGTGTTGCAAATCATCGAAAGCTCATTTGCAAAAGCAATATTAACATCTCTAAAAGAATTTTCTGTCAATTTTGCCAATTCTGCGGTTTTTGCTGAAGTTTCTAATACTTCGCCACGAACAAATTCTCTGTAGAAATTTGCTGCTTCCTGCGTCGACTGTTCATTTATACCACCAACAATTCGATCATTTTCTACCAGCTCTAGTAGAATACGACCTGGTAGAACCCGCTCAGGGCAGTGCGCAATATAGATATCATTGGCAATATCCAACCCAGCGTCGGCAATCTGCTTGGCAACAATATTATCAGTAGTGCCAACGGGGCTGGTGGACTCCAAAATCACTAAATTACCAGGCTTCAGGTAAGGAATAATAGATTTCGTAGCTTCTTTAACGTATTCAAGGTTAGGCGACATACCTTCACCAAACGGCGTCGGCACAGCAATGATAAACACATCAGATTCTACCGGCTTAAGTGAAGCAGATAACTGACCGGACTGGACTGCAGAACGCACCATAATATCCAAATCCGGCTCTTTAATATGTATTTGCCCAGCATTTATTTTTTTTACTACCTCTTCAGCCACATCAACGCCTAACACTTGGTAGCCTTTCGTGCCCAACAAAGAGGCCGTTGGCAAACCGATATACCCTAAGCCAACCACGCATATTTTTTTCATAACAGAACCAACTTTTTAATTTCCTGATTGATTTCCTAATAAAGGGCTAGATCTAAATAATGATACCTGGCACCCAATAATGCCAGCGTAATATTGTAAATGACATTAACAATAAAAAAAACAAAGAAACTCATAAAAAATTGTCTAAATTGTAATGAAAACAAGAGTGACTCAAATTTAGCGAATAAAAATAGCTCTAATTATATACAACTCTCAATCGTCAGCTAAAACAGAACCACGCCGGTCAGTCTTGATCAGCTCAAAACACTCAGTGAATTAGTTGCCTTTTTATTGCGCTATCAGAAATGCAGGAGAAGGGAACGTAGTTGAAGGTGACTGATCAAAGATTATAAACCTTGGCTGAACCAGGAACCTTATCAGCATTCTGCAGGGCCTGCTCAAGCCAAACCAGATCACATATATCATGATTAGGTCGATAGCCAGCCTCAAAGTTTAATAAGAGCTCCCGAACAGCAACACAGTCAAAATTATCCAATTTTTCGATAAGCGTTTTAAGCATCATTTCTACTTGTTTCCAAGGCAAGGACGCCTCTTCTGCACGCATGATCCTGGAATGTTCAGTACCAAGAACATTATCACCAATCAATAACTCTTCAAACAGTTTTTCACCAGGCCTCAGCCCAGTGTACTCAATTTCGATATCACCATCAGGCTGCTCTTCAGACCTTACCTCAAGCCCCATCAGGCGTATTAATTTTTTTGCTAAATCTGCAATCTTTACTGGCTCACCCATATCCAAAACAAACACATCCCCTCCCCTCGCCAGGCTACCCGCCTGTATCACCAACTGAGCCGCCTCAGGAATAGTCATAAAATACCGAATAATCTCTGGGTGAGTGACTGTAACAGGGCCTCCCTCAGCAATTTGCGCGCGAAATAACGGAACTACTGAGCCTGAAGACTCTAACACGTTTCCAAACCTAACCATGCAAAAGGTCGTACTTTCACCTGTCTTTTTACCGTGTTCTGAAAGGCCTTGCAAAATAAGCTCTGCTAGACGCTTCGAGGCACCCATCACGTTAGTAGGTCTAACCGCTTTATCGGTAGATACTAATACAAATGTGCTGACTTTATTTTGTTGAGCGATTTTAGCGATATTAAAAGTACCTAAAGTATTGTTTTTCACGCCATCAACAATATTGTGCTCCACCATGGGCACATGCTTAAACGCTGCCGCATGGTAAATCGTTTCGACTTTAAATGTTTTGATAATTTTTGTGATTCTTTTTTCATCACAAACCGAACCCAGCAAAGCCTTCGTTTTCAAGGCTGGGTGACCTCCAGGTGAACCGGTTTCATTGTGACGATCATGGATTTCTCTCTCGATACGATATAAAGCATACTCACAGTTATCCAACATGAGCAATGCAGAAGGCTGATAGTTAGCAATTTGTCTGCAAAGCTCAGACCCAATCGAACCACCGGCACCCGTAACCAAAACAACCCTATTTTTTATACACTTCTCCATCAATTTCGGAACCGGATCTACAGCATCTCGACCTAGTAAATCTTCAGCTTCTACATCACGCACCTCTTCAATTCTTGCTTTACCGTTGACCAAATCACTGAGGTTAGGAATGATTCTTACGTGTAAAGGAAAACACTGCAGCGACTCGAGTATTTCTTTCATCCGAGCCTTGGTAATTGAAGGCATTGCTAAAAAAATCTGTGTCGCTCCTGTTCGGACTATGATCGACGGAAGCTCAGCAAGTGGCGCAACTTCCAATCCCGCCAAATTAGTACCGTACAGCGATTTTCTGTCTTCCAAAAAACAAACCGCTTCATACTCCTTGCCCATTATTAAAGCTTTGTTGAGCTGAATACCTGACTCCCCAGCGCCATAAATAATGACTTTCTTTCTTGTTTTCTTGGACAAGGCCTGAACATAAAGGCGCACGAAAAAACGCGAACCACCGATTGAGATAACCAACATACTAAAATAGAGTGCCGGCAAAATAGGCTGGACTTTACTCTGCAAAACAAATACAACTGCTATATAGGCAATGGATGATAGGACGCACCCCTTCATTACAGCGATCAATGCCTGATCCCCAACATATCGAACAATAGCACGATACAAGCCAAGCTTAACAAAAACAACTAATGAAATAGGAACCACAAAAGCAGCTACCGATATATAGCTAAAGGTGTTTGGCAAGCTAAAGCCTTTCTCTAGAAAAATAGGCGTGAAAATACAAAATATAAGCATTGCAGAGTCCGCTAACAACATGATCAATCTTTTCTGGAATCTATTCAGCTCAAGCAGACGGAATACCATATCACGCATCTAAAAATCCTATTTCCTTGGAAATTTAATCGACATTAGCAGCCAAAGGCCAATCAAGCCTCTTCCAAATGCTTTTCGTCAATTTCTATTGAGTTATTGCGACTTAGCCAGCGCAATAAGATGATTGCACGCTCTTCTCCAGATTTAGAGAGATAAACACCAGTCAAGTCGGTGAAAGGTCCTGACTTAACTCTAACCAGATCATTCTCTTTAAAGCGCTCGATGTTTTGATAACTAAGCTCCTGGCGCTTTAACTCCACAATGAGGCGGTCATCCGCCATTGCTAATGCTGCACCGAATTTAACTAAACTTAACACGCCACGCGTGCTTCTAATTTTTGAGAAGGGCTCACGGGCAGGCTTGTTTTCCAAGAACAAATATCCACTAAATAGCGCTTCTTGATATTTTCTATGCTTATATTGAATTTTAGGCAGATAAGTCTCAAAGCCCTGATTTTGTAAGTTTTCATTGGCTCGAAACTCCTGATTCGGTTTAGCTCGAACGACAAACCAACTCAAGGAACACCTCCTTGTAGATATGAAGATAGGACCCTTACGGATCAAAACGGTCAAAATAGCCTTATAATTAATAGATGAACATCGTAAAACCATCAAGGTTTTATCC
>JAYPYM010000091.1:5758-6531 GCA_038135915.1 Gammaproteobacteria bacterium | reverse complement strand
CCTAAATAATTATAATAGCCAATACTAGCTCGCCAAGAATAGGCAGCATGCTATTAACCAAAGCCCAGAAAAAGGTTTAAACTGAATTTATTAATCACTGTTAGATCGAAATTCTCGGTTATACACCAACTTTACTGAACACCTCGTATGGAACAGAACAGAGAAATCAATCAAAACTTACTAAAAAGATTCGCCCCCATGGATCAATTGTCAGAGAATCATTTAGAAGAGGTTAGCAAGAAAGCGCATATACAATCTTACCCTGCGAAAAAAATGCTTTTTAAACGCGGCGGCCAAGATGACTACACATACTTCTTAATAAATGGCGAGATCGACCTTCTCGACGAAGATTTCAATGTAACGAAAATCAGCTCAAAAGTTGAGGAAGGGAAAAAAGCAGTCGACCACAGACACCCTTTTGAATACTCTGCTGTTACAACAACACCTGTCAGCGTACTAAAGATTAACCGGGACCACTTAGATTTAGTAATTACTTGGTCTCAAGCAGGCGATTATTTGGTAGAAGATATTGACGAAGAGAGCTCGGGAACTCAAGACTGGATGTCTTTACTGCTTCAATCAAGCCTATTACACAAAATACCACCCAGTCATATTCAACAGCTTTTTAGCTCCTTTGAATCCAAACGCGCTGAGAAAGACGATGTGATCATCAAGCAAGGTGAAGCTGGCGAAGATTTTTTTGTTTTGGAAAGTGGCACAGCAGTCGTCACTCACATCAAAGCAAATGGAGAAGAAGAAACCTTGGCTAACCT
>JAYPYM010000091.1:0-5748 GCA_038135915.1 Gammaproteobacteria bacterium | reverse complement strand
AAGCACTCATCAGCGATACCGTACGCAATGCCAATATCACCATGACCTCTAGCGGCAATCTAATGGTGTTAGACAAAGCATCATTCAAGCGTCTATTGAAAGACCCAGTGTTAGAATTTATATCTGAAACGGAGTTACAAGGCCTAAAGCAAAAAAGTAATAAAGTAAAAATTCTTGATATTCGTTTAGACTCTGAATACCAAGGAGACGAAGTACCAGACTCAATGCATATACCCTTTTTAAAACTAAGAGAAAGTATGCAGCGGTTGGACCAAAGCACGACCTATGTCGTTCACTACAATGGTGGCCGGCGCAGTGAGCTGGCAGCATACTTACTAAACGAAGCTGGCTTAAATGCAATTATTCTTAGAGAAGACCGTAAAAGAAGGCATGCCTAGTCAAAAGCTTCTAAACCGCTAGCCAGCGTCATTAACCAACGGCACATTTTTAATAGCCCCTTGTTGTCTGACACCATCATATAAGCAACAGGCGTTTGACCTTTAAGACAATCATTGTTTAACTCTGTTCTAGCCCAGCGAGCAAAGGTTTCTTGGTCCTGCATCAAGTCAAGAGCAGCTTTGAAAACTGCCAACACATAGGAAAGCCGTTCAACCTGATATCTTGATAGATAGACGCCATCCGTCCTGTTTTGCCAATATGCAATTTGGTGAAGCGAACTAAGCTGTAACAATTGATTTTTTTCATCTCGGCTTAACTTCAAAATATTGGCTACCTTACAAAAACCTCGCCAGTGTACCTTCATCTCACTTGATTGTTCAAACCGGAGTACAGCCATAGTAGCGCAACTTATTGGATATGAATCATAATAAAATTAGAAAAAAACCGCATAAAGCCTTACCAAAATGATAGCACACAAACATGGAGCACGACACTGCCAGAGTGTTTTAAGTAAATGATGTGACAGCATTCACAAAAATTTAGCACCTAAAACGATTAAAGGAACGTACAGCGGTTTCAATAAACCGACCTTTTGGACAATATTTAGGTTGCCCTAATGTCAGGGCCAGAAACGTAATATATTCTAGCTAGTTCAGCCACTGAACGTACACCCATTTTTTTCATCACATTCGCACGATGAATTTCTATTGTTCGTTGGCTAACACCTAGATCAAAAGCAATCACCTTGTTCGCTTTGCCATCCAAAATCAAACCCATCACTTCCTTTTCTCTAGCAGTCAATTGGCTGATTTTATCCTGAACAGCTTGCACCTCTTTCATGTCTTCTAGCGTTTTTTCTCTTTGTGTCAGTACTTTATTGACACAATCCAAAAGCGTTTGATCCTTAAACGGCTTTTGCAAAAATTCAATAGCCCCCAGCTTCATGGCATCAACAGCCATTGGAACATCTCCATGCCCAGTAATAAAAATGATTGGAATATCCAACTTCTCTTCAATTAATTTCTTTTGCAATTCAATACCACTCATACCTGGCATGCGAATGTCCAATATAAGACAAGCAACTTCATCACGATGCTTGTCTAAATAGGCAAAGCTCTCTAAAGCATTCGATAGACCAAAAGTCGATATCCCGACGCTATCGAGCAGCATGGATAAGGACTCCCGAACCGCATCATCATCATCAACAACCAATACAAGCGGCTCTTTTGGTTTACACTGTTTCATCTATATATCTCGGCATCGTAAATAGAAAGCCTGCCCCACCTAACTCAGATTCAACAACCATCATACTCCCCCCATGAGAGCGGATAATAGAACTACAAATTGCTAACCCCATCCCCATACCTGAATCCTTGGTTGTCTTAAAAGGCTCAAAAAGCTGATCTCTAATTGACAAATCGACACCTTGACCTGAGTCAGAAACTTTAATGCTCACAAAACAGTCGTCTTCAATTGCAACTGACAAGGCTACTTTTTTTTCAGAGACGCTTTGCATAGCATCTAAGGCATTACGTAGTAAATTCACTAATACTTGCTGTATCTGGATTATATCTACTTGAACCATCTCATCAAGACATTCACGCCCTTGCATCTCAAATACCACGTCGATCCATCTTGAGTCTAGGGCTACAAGCTCAAGTGCACCGTATAGCAAATCTTGAAGCGATATACCCACTTTCTCCACTTCTTTGTGTTTAACAAAGTTTCTAAAGCCTTGAATAATCTGACCTCCCCGATAGGCCTGTTCCGCTATTTTAGTGAGAATATTACTAGCAGTGGTTAATTTTTCTTCTGTTGACTTTAAATCATTGGACAGCAAGTTTGTTGCCGCTTTGGAATAATTGAGTATGGCAGAAAGAGGCTGGTTCATTTCATGCGCGATACCCGCAGCCATTTCACCCATGACACTAATACGACTCGCATATGCCAGCGCCTCTCGTTGTTGTTGCACTTCTTTTTCAGTCGCCAAACGTACCGTAACATCTCTTAATATGCCAACAAAATAATGCCCTTGATTACTTTTTACATCACCCACGGTAAGCTCAACCGAGACCAAATCTCCATTTTTTTTCTGAGCCTTTACAACACGACCAATACCTATAATCTTTGGTTGACCGCCATCCAAGTAGGCTTGAATATAACCATCATGATGTTTTCGCTCTTGAGTTGGCATGATCATAGAGACATTTTTACCGACTACTTCTGCTTCGCTATAACCCAGTAGTCTTTGCGCTGAAGGGTTAAAAATGCAGATCTTTGCCGATGAGTCAATCAAAATAATTGCATCCACAGCAGCATTTAGTAACGTCTCGAATTGCGCACTGACAAGGGCATACCGACTTTCGATACCTGCACTTTCCAAGTGAATTAGCCCCAAAGCAAACAAAAAATCGCACTTATTATAAGAACAAAGAGTATTAATGAAGAGTCATCAGGGGTCAATACTCTCAACGCAAGAAAAATATTAACTGGAATATCTGCATACTTAATTTTCATTGAAAAGAAAGATTAAAATAAATTGAAGCAAATGTCTGCAACTTACTGCACAAACGATTATTATTGAAACACCATATCTTACTTGGGCAAAATTAGGTCATGTGGCAAATAATCTTTTGGACATCTCTCTTCGCAATTCTATACATCTATATAGGCTATCCTCTATATATCGGTATTAAAGCCCATCTTAAATCACCATTGACCGATATTAACTCAACTCTTGAGCCAGATAGCTGGCCTGCCATCTGCGTACTAGTACCCTGTTATAACGAAAGCGCTCATATTTCGAATAAAATCGAAAGTATACTATCGGCTGATTATCCGGTTGATAAGCGCTCAATTATCATTATTTCGGATGGTTCTAATGACCATACTGAAGTAGAAGTAAGCAAATACACTGATGTCCAACTTATTACTTACCACCCAAATCTGGGAAAGCCAACAGCGATCGCCAGAGGGCTAGCAAATACGACTGCCCCTATTATCATTCTTACAGATGCCAGACAGTTGGTAGATCGCTCCGCTTTAAAAAGCCTCGTCAAAAGACTGATGTCACCCAACATTGGGGCAGTTAGCGGCAACCTGGTCATATCCAAAGGCGACAATACTTCGCCAGACCACCAATTAGGCCTCTATTGGCGTTACGAAAAACAAATTCGACTCTGGGAGTCCAGAGCAAGCTCAGTACCAGGTGTCAGCGGCGCTCTCTACGCTATTCGCCGTCGTGATATTCCCCAAATACCAAAAGACACTATTCTCGACGATTTTGAAATACCACTAGGCATTATATACCAGGGATTAAAGTGTGTAATAGAAACCGATGCAATCGTATACGAAAATACGCCAGTGGAAACAAACCATGAGTTTCGCAGAAAAGTCAGAACCTTAACGGGCAACTTTCAATCTTTCGAAAGACATACTTGGTTATTTTCACCCAAACAAAATCCAATTTGGTTTGAATTTATTTCACACAAATGCTCGCGCCTAGCCTCACCCTATTTGTTTCTTCTCTTATTGATAAGCAGCTTTTTTCTATACAATCATCTATTCTATCGAACAATATTGATGTTTCAGTTGTTATTTTACTCGGTCGCATTGGCTGCACACATATCACCAACAGTTAGAACCTATAAGGTGCCAAGCATTATTTATTTTTTTTGCCGCTTAAACTTTGCTGCTATTATAGCGTTATTTAATTATTGGAATAAAAATTATGATGTAAAATGGAAACGACCTTAACACGTCTATCATATCTCTCGCTCGCCGCAATTAGTCACAGGAAAGCCTTATGGCCTATTTAATTAACCTCATGTACCATGCACTTTATGAAACCAAGGATGAGCTAGATGCCTTACCAATCCATGAGAGGCCTTATGCAGTCTCTACCCAACGTTTTCATCAACAATTAGAACAAATCAAAAGACTACAAATCGATTTACTAGACCCTAAGCTGTTGTTGAGGCCAGGTTTGCGCCTTAAAAAAAACACAGTGCTTATCACATTCGATGATGGCCATATCAGTCTACACAAGTACGCCTTACCCTTACTGGTGCAACACCAAGCGAAAGCTTTATTTTTTATCTCCACTGACTGGGTGGAGTTACGAAACGACTTCTGCAACTGGGCAAACATCAACCAACTCAAAGAAAAAGGCATGAGCATTGGCAGTCATGGCAAAACCCATCGATTTTTGTCACTACTTAACCAATACGAGTCAAGCATAGAGCTTAGAGAATCAAAAAAACGGCTCGACCAAAAACTCAATCAAGATACCCGCTTTCTTTCTTTTCCTGGTGGCAGGTATAAGAACAGAGATATAAAGCTGGCAAAACTACATGGCTACACATGCATCATGACATCAAGTATTGGCAAGGTACAGGATCCTAGTCCCCTAGAAGCACTCTCTGCAATGCCTCGTTTTACGGTCCATAGCAAGGTAGGCGATACTTCCTTTCAACGCATCATTACTGCGAATCCAGGATATATTATGCAAAAAAAAACAGCTTATCTTCTAAAAAAATTTTATAGGCGTTTAATAGGCGATAAAGACAATCATGATACAGCTCCCATTATTAAAGCTTAGCATCAGCTCATCCTTATAGTAACTATAGAGACTTTATGCAATGACTGATATCTATCTCTCATTATCTATAGAAAGTTTTTTAGAGAGGGCTTGCCCTCTAATTTTATTTTTCATATAGTAGCGAAAAATTTTTAATTAGTCGTTAACCGTTCATTCACTTTGATGAACTTGGAACTTGGACTCTCATTGATGAGCAAAGGAAAATTAAAAGCACCACAAGAAAAGCAAAAGGTGCTTGTTCTCCAGCCAAAATTCGACAAACTAAACAATAAATCAGGGATGCGAGTTAAATGGAAGGTCACCAAGCATCATATAGACTCTTCATCTTTCCTTTGCGCTGAAACTGAAAAAACATTCCACGTTCGCTGGAACGCTAAAAACGGCTCAATATTAGAAAAGACCGTTCCAAAGCACTACTTGATAAAAGAGCTTGGAAACTATGAGTTTGAGGAAGATATGTTTCGCTGGTGCGCAGCGCTAAATGTTGTTGACGATGAGCGTGTACCAGCACAACAGCAAAATCGTTAAACTGATAACAAACTCACCTTTTCACCATGTTGTTCGATAACACTTCAGCAAGCTTATAATTGACATGATCAGTGGTATAGATAGCAAGCAAAATAATCGCTACTAAAAATACAGTTAACCCAAACGCGCCCCTGTATTCTTTCCTTTTCTCTGCCCGAATCCGCTCCATATGTTTAAGATAGCGCTTCTTAGCCTCGTTAGTGCGACGATCAGCTTTTTCA
>JAYPYM010000090.1:0-15399 GCA_038135915.1 Gammaproteobacteria bacterium | reverse complement strand
CTACGAGGTATTGGTACACAAAAGCATGCAATCTGTGGAATACTATCACCTATGATTTCACACTGCACACCCAAATTAGCCTCGTCTTGACCAGCCAATAGCGGCTCAGAAGTATCATTTTGGCCCACCCTATTTGCAGGCGCCTCGGCTAAATATTCCCGTGCCAAGCCAAACCCAAACGCACACGCAAACGCTACCACTTCGTAAGAATTAAGGGTTGTACCGCTCGACGGGTTTGAACCAGCGCCCTCTGCTTTCCCAGACTGCTGCTCACCCTTAGTATCACTCACCCGAGGGCTTACCGGTTTTGCAGAATATATGGAAGGTATCGGGTTAAACGTCGAAGGAGCTGAAATCGGGGGCAAAGAAGTTGTAACGCTTAACTGCCTGGCTGTATTGGTCGTTTCAGCTGCATTAGATGTTCGCGCAAGTGCGAAAGCTGCCAGTGCAGCAAAGTTTATCTTCACTTTTTTTCCTTTTTAATTATATTTGAAGTCTTTAATCGCTATTTTTGTAAGGGAGTGTATATTAATTCTTTATTAATGTAAATTTAGAATTATAAGGGATGCTCTACATAAGTCATTGAACCAGTCGATTGCACGATCTTTTGCGCAGGGGTCATTGGGTTAGCCATTGGCGAATCCATCTCTCGCCAGTACGCTAACACCCTGGTGTTAGAAAAGAATGCCCAAATAGGGGAAGGTATTAGCAGCCGCAACAGCGAAGTAATACATGCTGGTATTTATTACCCAAAAGACTCATTAAAAGCCAAGTTTTGTGTTCGTGGTAAACAGCTTCTGTACCAATATTGTCGGCAACACAATATTCCACACAAAAAAACGGGCAAGCTGATCGTTGCCACTGAAGAAAACCAACTTGAATCACTCAGCCAGCTGCAGCAAAAAGCGTTAGATAATGGCGTGGACGATCTGTCCATATTAAGCCAATCTCAAGTTAAAAGGTTGGAGCCTCAAGTAAACGCAGTGGCAGGGCTCTATAGCCCTAGCTCAGGCATTATCGACTCACACCAGTTAATGCTTTCGCTCCTTGGCAATATCGAATCGAACGGTGGGTCACTTTCACTCAAGACCCAAGTCAACAAGATCACACCTTCAAAGAGTGGTTTTATACTCTACGGCACTTCATGTGGAGAAACGTTTAAGATCGAAACAAGACGACTCATCATCGCTGCAGGGCTGTATAGCCAGAAACAATGTCGTCAGCTTGAAGGCTACCCAGCTTCTATGATCCCAGATCTCTACTTCGTCAAAGGCAACTATTTTAAGCTCAATGCTAAACCACCCTTCAAACACCTCATCTATCCGCTACCCAATGAAAATCTGGCTGGCCTGGGTATTCATGCAACCCTAGACCTCAGCGGCCAAGTACGGTTTGGACCAGATGTACAATCGATAAAAAAAGAGAATTACCAAGTCGACCAGCAACGGTTACACCATTTCTACACAAATATAAGATCATACTGGCCAGGCATTGACCAACACTCACTCACACCAGATTACGCTGGGATCAGGCCTAAGCTCTGTGATATAGCAGGCCCTTTTAAAGATTTCTGCATACAAACAAATAGCGATCATGGTTTAGACAATCTCATCACACTCATGGGTATTGAGTCTCCTGGATTAACCTCATGCCTCGCGATTGCTGAACATGTGAGCTACCTTATATGCCAGGGTTCTTTAAAACCAAGCTTTATATTTGATTATTGCGGGTAATTCGACGACAATGTGGCTCGCTGATGTTTTTGAAGAACCACGGTAAATATGCTAAAAGTAATTACCATCAAACACGGGTAACAAAAAACAACCTTACACCTGTTACCATACAATAAATGCCTAGCAAAAATTAGGAGTGATTTTAGTGAAAAAAGGTATTATCTTAGCCGGTGGCAGCGGCACTCGCCTTTACCCTCTCACACTTCCCGTCAGCAAACAACTCATGCCTGTCTACGACAAGCCGATGATCTACTTTCCCATTAGCACACTGATGCTAGCGGGAATTAAGGATATATTGATTATCACAACGCCTGAAGATCAACGCGCGTTCCAACACTTGCTTGCAGACGGAAGTCAGTGGGGTATCAATATTTCTTACGCAGTGCAATCAAAGCCAGAAGGCATCGCACAAGCCTTTATCATCGGCGAATCTTTTATTGGTCAGGATGGTGTTAGTTTAATACTTGGCGATAATATTTTTTACTCCGACGGCCTATCAAAGAAACTCAAAAATTGCGTCACCCGCGAAAAAGGCGCAACGGTTTTCGGATACTATGTTGAAGACCCCAGTAGCTACGGGGTTGTCAGCCTTGATCACCGTGGCAAAGCCATCCATTTGGAAGAAAAGCCCATTAAGCCTCGATCCAATTATGCAGTGACAGGCCTCTACTTCTATGATAACGATGTAATTGACATTGCTAAAGAGATCAGACCTTCAGCACGCGGAGAACTAGAAATCACCGACGTGAACAAAGTTTACCTCAGAAACAAAAAACTTTATGTTGAGATTTTTGGTCGTGGCACCGCCTGGCTAGACACAGGTACCCATGACTCATTGCTTGACGCTGCTAACTTTATCCGGATCATAGAGAAACGCCAGGGACTGAAGATTGCATGCCCTGAGGAAATCGCTTATCGACAAGGCTTTATCAGCCAAAGCGAGCTGTTAAAACAGGCAGCCCGTTTTTCTAAGAGCGGTTACGGTCAATACTTAAGATCCCTGGTTAAAGAACTACATTTAGAAGACATAGAGGAAGCACTGGCTTGAAGTTTTTACCGACAAAAATTCCAGATGTGATAGAAATACAGCCGCAGATCCATGGAGATGAGCGCGGCTACTTTATGGAAACCTACCAACAAAGACACTTCGAAGAACTTAATATTACTGCTAACTTTGTTCAAGACAACCAAAGTCGCTCAGTTAAAAACACGCTAAGGGGCTTGCACTATCAAATTAAGCAGCCGCAAGGTAAACTGGTTAGAGTGATCTCGGGCCAAGTTTTCGATGTTGCTGTAGACATGCGAAAAGCTTCCCCAACCTTCGGTCAGTGGGTCGGCGTAACGCTTTGCGAAGAAAAAAACAACCAATTATGGGTACCACCTGGCTTTGCACATGGCTTCTTTGTACTCAGTGAATCCGCCACCTTTGTCTACAAATGCTCAGACTATTACGCACCAGAACACGAACGAAGTCTGCTATGGAATGACCCAAAAATTGGTATTGATTGGCCAATCCAGGAAGGTACTCCTCCTCTCCTTTCAAATAAAGATCGAGCAGGCAAACCCATCGGCGCAGCGGAAGTCTATGAATGAGAAACACTGAAGAGCAGCAACCAAAAAAAAAAGTTTTAGTCACTGGTAGCAATGGACAAGTTGGTATTTGCCTTCAATCATTGCTATCGGAAAACAGCAAATATATCTGCACTTTTTGGAATAGCCAAGCGCACGACCTAACAAAGCATGAGTGTGTCACCGAAGCATTAACGAGCTTAAAGCCAAATATTATTATCAATGCTGCTGCTTACACACAGGTTGATTTAGCAGAAAAAGAACGAGAGAAAGCATTTGCTGTCAACGGCCAAGCTGTCAAACACCTTGCAGAGGTAGCAGCAGACCTTGGGGCTCGATTCATTCACATATCCACCGACTATGTCTTTTCAGAGGAAACGCCGGCTGGCAAAGAGCCAAAACCCAAGCAAACCGATGACCAACCCAACCCCATCAATTACTATGGGGCTTCAAAACTAGCTGGAGAGCAAGCCATTGCAGAGATACCTTCTTTAGATTGGGTCTGCATCAGAACAGCTTGGGTTTACTCAAACTGGCGAACCAACTTCTTGAATACGATGCTGAGACTCATGGTCGCGGCTAAACCTATCCGAGTCGTCAATGACCAAATTGGTTCACCAACATCAGCTCACAGCTTGGCTCGCGCCATACTCACTTGCATGGAAAATCCTAGCATATCAGGCATGCATCATTGGACTGATGAAGGCACGATTAGCTGGTACGACTTCGCAGCCCATATTCAAACGCTTGCTTTAAAAGCAGGCCTACTAACGAAAGAGGTTGAAATTTCACCCATCCCAACAGAAGCCTACCCAACGCCTGCTAAGCGGCCTAAATTAAGCTTGCTCTGTAAGCAAAAAACCGCTCAAGCACTAAAGATAGCGCCTACTCCATGGCAAATAGCACTACAACATGTACTATCCGTCAGGAATAAAGAACTAGGCATGCAAGACCAACAGCAGTCAGGCAACACAACACACCAAGTGTGCCACTCATAATTCAAGAGGATTACCAACCATGAGAAGATTACTCATTACTGGTGGCGCCGGCTTTATCGGCAGCCATTTTGTACACTATTGGCATAACAAATACCCAGCAGACAGAGTAGTAGTGCTAGATCTACTAACATATGCTGGCAACCTAGAGTTTTTATCTGGACTTGAGCAAAATACTTTATTCAAGTTTGTTAAAGGTGATATCTGCGATGAGCAATTAGTGACTCAGCTCATTAAAACAGAAGAACTAGACACCATTATCAACTTTGCCGCTGAATCACATGTGGACCGATCTATTGAAAACCCTGACATTTTCGTTAAAACCAATATTCTTGGCACCCACACCTTGCTAAAAGTAGCTCATAAGCTCTGGATAGAAGAAGGCATATTTAAAACAAACCACCGTTTCCATCATATATCTACAGACGAAGTCTATGGCACCCTAAAACCAAAGGAACCACCCTTTACAGAAAACACGCCTTACGCCCCCAATTCGCCCTATTCTGCAAGCAAGGCAAGTTCTGACCACCTAGTCCGCGCCTATCATAAAACTTTTGGCCTGAACACCACCATTAGCAACTGCTCTAATAACTTTGGCTCCAACCAAAACAGCGAAAAGCTCCTGCCTACCGTTATTTTATCGGTACTCAAGGGCCAGCCAATTCCAGTCTATGGAAAGGGTGAAAACATCAGGGATTGGCTACATGTAGAGGATCACTGCAAAGGCATCGATATTATTTTGAATAAAGGCCAGATCGGAGAAACCTATAACATAGGGGGCAACAACGAATGGACTAATATTGATCTATGCAAGAAGATATGCTCGATTATCGACCAACTCTTTAGAGAAGACAGGACTTTGGCAACACAATTCCCTGAATGCCCTGCCACAAAGTCAACTCCATGCGAGAACTTGATTGAATTTGTAACAGACAGACCTGGTCACGACCTCCGTTACGGTATTTGTGCAGACAAACTAGCATCTATTGGAGCACTTAACCCGCAACCATTTGAGCAACGATTAACCCAGTTGATTGAATATTACACTCAGGCAGCTTCTTGATAAAGCGCCTGAGCCAACCTCAACCTCTACTTTAAAAAGGTAGATTAGTTGGCTTTTTATCCGCTTGATAGGTTCAACAATTAACGATAGACTTCGAAACATTAAACGCATATGCCCATTTGTACCCAAGGCTAAGCTACTTGCTTATGGACCACTCACTATTTTAGGCTATATTTAATGCATAATTGACTGCGTGAGCTTTTTGCTTATAAAAAAAGTATGTAAACGGATTAAAAATTTGATGAATTATGCTCTTGTTGTACCAACGTTAAATGGTGGAGAAACTTGGAAAAAAGCTGCAGCTGCAATCAGCAAACAAACAACACCCCCGAAAAAAATTTTGGTCATTGATTCTGAATCTACAGACTGCTCTATTGAGACTGCTAAGCGCTACGGGTTTGACGTTGAAATAATCCAAAGAAATCATTTCGATCATGGTGGCACACGACAATATGCCGTAGAACAATTAAAAAATCATGACTATATCGTATTCATGACTCAAGATGCGATTCCAACAAATAACACCTCCTTAACCGACCTACTGAAACCTTTTGAGCACGAAAAAGTTGCCATCAGCTATGGTAGGCAGCTTCCGCACCAAGGTGCAAAACCCATCGAAGCTCACGCAAGGTATTTCAACTACCCTGAAACATCGCATTACAAAAGCAAAGATGACATCCAGAAAATTGGCATCAAGGCTGCCTTTTGTTCAAATTCATTCGCTGCCTATAGAACCAAAACCCTCCTTGAGCTAGGTGGCTTTCCGGCAAAAAATATTCTTTCTGAAGATATGTATATGGGGGCGAAAGCCATCTTGAACGGGTATACGGTTGCTTATGAGGCGTCTGCATTATGTAACCACTCTCATGATTATCACATTCTTGAAGAAAGCAGACGTATGTTCGACATAGGTGTTTTTCACCAAAGAAATCGCTGGATTTTAGATAGCTTTGGTTTTCCAGAAGGCGAAGGACTCAGATTTCTAAAATCAGAGCTCTCTTATCTTTCAAAACATGATAAATTGCTCATTCCTAAAGCTTTTGCGAGAACCCTGATGAAGTTTATTGCTTATAAGATAGGCTACTTTGAAAAATACTTCGATACTTCATTTAAGTCAAAGCTGAGCAGGAACAAGACGTATTGGTTGCAACCTAATAATATCCAGCTACCAGAATAGTATTTGCTACATTTATTGAAGCTAGCCAATGAACCCACTAATAGATATTTGCGTCATCATCGTTACTCATAACAGCGGCCACTTCCTGGATCAGTGCATCAAAAAGCTCAATAGCCAAACACTTCCGCCAAGCCAAATTATCATCGTAGACAATGCCTCTAATCAGCTGGAATATCTAGATAAACTGGAAACCAATCAAAATATTGATATAATACGCCTATCGCAAAACTTAGGTTTCAGTGCTGCCAACAACATAGGCTTTAAAGCCTGTAAGCAAAGCATCACACATGTTCTATTTTTAAATCCAGACGCATTCCCAGAGCCCAGCTATATTGAAAGATTAGTGCAGATACTAGATCGAGAGCCGTCTATTGGTGCAGTAAGCGGTAAGTTGCTCGGTATGGAAAAATCGACCTTTCTACCAACTGGTAACATCGACTCCCTCGGCATCTCGAAAACCTGGTACGGTCGCTGGTATGATGTGGAACAAGGAAAAAAAGACTCATCCGACCAAAGCAGCCCGAAAGAAAGAAAAGCCTTATGCGGTGCCTCCATCCTGTGCAAGAAAAGCACGTTAATATCTTTGGTAAAACATGACGGTTACCTATTTAATGAAAAGTTTTTTTTATACAAAGAAGATATTGAATTAAGCTTACGACTTGGTAAGCTTGGGTATAAATTAGTACTTGACCCCAACGCCATTGCTTACCACGCTCGTGGCTGCTCAAGCAGAAAAAGCATGAGTCGACAGTTTAGAATTGAATCTGCTAAAAATGACCTGTATGTTTCAACCTATTATATGAAAAAATCTATCCCTTACTGCTTATTTAAGTTTCTGGGAGTCTATATATTAGACATTTAACACTGATAGGCACCCTGTTATGAACAAGCTCGATTTTTTCTAGGCATTGGGAGAATACATTGCACAAAAACGTTACTAAAAAAGAACACTTGGCTTCTAACCAACAGGATAGGCCTAAAAAAAATTTAAGGTCTGCCGTATCTAAAGAGTGGTTTATATTAACAAGACTTATCTCGCAACACTTCGTTTTGAGGTATCGCCGCTCTGTCTTGGGTTACTTTTGGTCTTTGCTTAATCCGATTGTTTATATGTCTGTCACAGCAACGGTATTTTCTCTAATTTTAAAGTTTCCTATAGAGCACTACGCTGTTTATTTATTTGCTGGAATGGTGCCTTGGTGGTTTTTAAATAATGCTGTCACGCAAGGTGGTAGATGCCTTATTGATAGTGAGCACCTCTTAAAAAAGCTTAACGTTTCAAAATTTACATTAATATTCGCTTCTTGCTTATCTTTATTTATTGATTCTCTACTTTCTTTTGCAGCCCTGGTATTTTTAGTATTCATATTTAAAGGCAGCCTACCGGTGACAATGTTCATACTCCCTATTTCATTCTTAATAATTTTTATGCTTGGCCTAACCCTTACAGTAATATCTGCAATTTCTTTTTGTTACTTGCGTGATTTAGAGCATATCACATCTCTGGCGATGCAGACTTTTTTTTACCTTACTCCAATTATGTACCCACTCGTAATCATACCGGCTGAAAAGCATCACTTATTCGAACTCAATCCTTTTTTTCATTTCATTAAATTATTTCATGCACCAATCTACGAAGGCGTAATACCCGACTATAGTCTATGGCTTAAGCCGCTAGGGACAATTTTAATAATGGCTCTAATTGCATTAGTCATTTATAAAACATTTTCTAAACGACTAATTTTCAAACTTTAATCCAACAGTAAATGAATAGATGATAAACAATCCTACTGATTCTCGATGCATAATCGAATTAGAAAACGTTAACATTACGTTGCCACACAATACGCATAATGATCTGAAGCAAACGATACTGAACATCATTAGAAAAAAGAATAGTAAGAAAAGCGGCATTAAAATATGTAACAATCTAACAATACGCTTTGAGCCAGGGGATAGAGTCGGGATATTAGGTCCAAATGGCGCAGGAAAGAGCTCTTTTCTCAAACTCATCTCAAGTATTTATCCACCAGATACAGGCAAGGTCAAAGTCACAGGAAGCTTATTTCCCCTTATTGAGCTAGGTGTAGGCTTTAATCCAGAATTAACCGGCGAAGAAAATGTTTACCTCTATGCCTCGTTGTGCGGCATGACAAGAGAAGCCATTGAAAGTAAGATTGACGATATTTTTGAATTTGCAGAGTTAAACAATTTTCGTAAAGAGTTAATAAAGCATTATTCATCCGGTATGTATGCAAGACTAGCTTTCTCAGTTGCTACATGCTCAGTGTATGACATCATGTTACTAGACGAAGTGTTTGCTACTGGGGATATCCGATTTGCTCAAAAAGCGTTAGGAAAATTAAACGAGCTACTAACCAAAACCAAAATTGTTATTCTAGTTAGCCATGATCTAAATGTTGTTAAAGACTACTGCAATCGTTTTATTTGGTTAGAGAAAGGCAAAGTTGTTAACGACACCAGAGACGCTAAAATGATAGATGATTACAAGCAACATCAATTATCAGGGTAACTTTAGATAGTAAAAATAAATTCTTTAATGAATAGGTGGTGGATTTCTCCATGCTGTTACAACTACCTATATAAATTTTAGAGAATTGAATTAAACTGAGCATTTACTTTCATTAACGCAAAGTAAGCTTCTGAGTATTTTGAAATAGGAGAGTCAAATGGAATATATTAATATCGACCAAGTCGTCGCTAAAATACGAGATTTTAAAGATAACAAACCTTTTTCTCACACGATCGTTGACAACTTCTTCAAAGAAGAAACAGCAATAGCCGCCTCTAACAGTTTCCCTGCCTATGACTCAGAAAAGTGGCATGTATATAAAAATGCCATTGAGCACAAGAAGACCATGAATAACTGGAATGAGTTTAATGCCTTACAATACAAAATATTCTTAGAGCTAAACTCTCCACAATTTGTCGCCATTTTAGAAGAGCTGACCAACAACAAGCTCTTTACAGACAGTGGATTGCACGGCGGCGGCCTTCATATTCATTCTGATGGAGGAAACTTAAACCCCCACTTAGATTACTCCATTCACCCTAAAGTTGGCTTACAAAGAAAGTTAAATATCATCATTTATCTTGAGCAAGGCTTTAAAGAATCTTACGGCGGCTCACTAGGCCTCTGGGGAAATGAATCCAATAAAGAACCCGGCAAACTCATGAAAGAAGTCTTCCCTAAGTTCAATAGAGCGGTTATCTTCGATACTACTCAAAATTCTTGGCATGGCATGAGCACTAAGTTAACTTTACCTAAAGGAAAGTATAGAAAAAGCTTCGCTATCTATTATATGCAAGAGCCTTTAAAGGAAACAGATCCCAGATCACGCGCTTTGTTTGCCCCTCGTACAGACCAAAAAGATAACCCTGATGTTTTAGAGCTAATCAAAATGAGAGCTGATGAAAAAAAATATTCTTCTGCTTACCGGCGATAATAATATAGGCTATAAGTAGGTTTTTTAACGTGTCAGATTTCCATTAACTCAATTACTCACCTACTTTAGCCCATAAAATACAGGATACTTTATGATCAAATCTAAAATCATTAATCTCATACAAAAAACGATTGGCACCATATTAGGAGAGCTTCTAGATTTCAAAAACTTTATTCTTTTTTCAATTTACATTATGAAAAAAAAGCAGGGTCTAAATAAATTAGAAACATTCGAAGGGGAATGTAACGCAAACAAAAAAATATGTGTTTTTAGCCTTTATCAACCTAGAGGTATTCCAAAACACGTCTTCCATCAACTAAGCTCATTGAAAGAACTAGGATTCTCCTTATACGTCATATCAAACTGCCCCATAACTGAAAATGATATTCAATCTTTAAAAAAGCTATGCTTTAAAATAGTCATTCGGGACAATATCGGAAGAGACTTTGGAGGCTATAAGCTAGGTGTACTAGATGTATTAGATCATTTTAGAAATAATCTAGAAAGGCTGATGCTTGCAAATGATAGTGTATTTTTTCCAGTACATAACCCTACTCAGATGTTCGAAAGTGTAGACTTACAAAACAATGACTTCTGGGGAATATCAGAGAATCACGAGCAGTATTACCATGTTGCAAGCTATCTGATAGTCTTTAAGCCTTCATCCTTTAATCACCCTGAGTTTTCTAGATACTGGAATAGTTACCTTGAGATGTCCTCGAGAAGGCACTCTATACGCAAAGGAGAAGCTGGACTGTCTAAAGCTCTAGTTAAAGCAGGGCTTACACCCGGCGTTATCTGTAGCTCGAAAACAACCTTGGAATATTTACAAGACTTACCTATCGACAAACTGGTCGAAAGCCTCTCTTACACAACTCATATAGCAAAAAGAGCAACAGAGCTTCAAAAAATGATAAGCCTAAAGATATACAGGGAGGACATGTATAAAACATATGAAAATATGATGCGCATGAAATTATTACATCTAGTTTCAACATACTTTGATAGTGGTTCTCCGATACATTTTTGCGGGCTTTTGATCAATAAATATGGTTCTTGCCCTATTTTAAAAAAGGATTTAATTTATAGAAATGCTTACGAATTTGGCTTTTTGCTAGCCAATCTCTCGATTACCACAAACTTAGAATTTTCGGAAGTTGAATCTTTTTATCGCATGAAAGGCAGACCGAAAACCATTTCATTTATAAATCAATGTTTATTGTCTCGCGGGTATATATAAAAAATTGCCGCTACAACCACTTTCATGAACTAGAGCAAAGGCCCTATCTCAATTTAAGAAGGCCTTTCTCTACGCTTTTCAGGTACTGATTAGTCGGATGGATATCCCGCTCACTCATGGCCCGGACAAACTTTATAGCGGTAAGGGGGTAACAACCACCAAGAAAACCTCTCTTCAATTCTTACCGATATTAAGAAACCTCAAAGCGATTAGAGAAGCTAAATTAGAAGCTTGAGCACACCTAACGTGCGCTTTAATTGAACAACCTAGTTGAGTTGCTGATCTAGTGATGTTAAATTACGATCTTTTTTAACTAAGTATTTACCCAAACCAAGCGTATTTTTCTATGTTGACTAAAGTAACCAGACCATCCCAGACTCTTCTCCTTTTAACCACCTTAATAGTTATATCAGGAATATGTATTGCTGATATAGGTACAATCGAAGGTGCCTTTAATGTTAAGTCAACGGGAGCTTCAACTTATCGTGTACCCATCAATCTTGCTCCTGGTCTTAATGGGTTGGAGCCAAAGGTTAGCCTCACATATGATAGCCTGTCTGGGAATGGCCCACTTGGAGTGGGATGGAGACTTTCTGCGACCTCTCATATTACACGGTGCCCAAGTGACTTGATTAGAGATGGGGTTATTGACCCAATAGATTTTGATTCTAATGATCAATTTTGTTTGGATGGTATTCGCTTGATCTATGGCTCGGATGGTTTTTTTCGCCCTGAGCTGGATGGCTCCACGAAAATATTAATGCTTGGAAGCCGTAGCAACCCTCAAGGGTTCCACCTTTTCACTGGGGACGGGCAAACAAAGTACTATGGCACTGTCTCAAACTCTCAAACACAGCATCAGGGTTACCGAGTCAGATGGTCACTTGGGAAAACGGAAGATAGGTTTTCAAATACGATTGAGTATAACTACTGGGAAAATGGATTCGGATATAAGCTTCTAGACAATATTATTTACAACAATCAGATGGTTAATTTTGTTTATGAGGGCTTGAGAGTAGATCCTGCTAATATTAGGTTGGCCAAAGGGATGTCGAAGTATCTCAAAGAAAAGATGACGGCTGTGGAGTTATATAACAGCAACGGTGTTTTGTTTGACAGATACAACATTGAGTATGAGAAAAACGATTCAAAGCAGTTGTCTATAAAACGTATTGAAAGGTGTAATCAAACGTGTTTAAAACCAAGCGAATTCTCGCTGGCTCAAGAACTTTTCCAAATACAACAGAATACTGGACCTACAACCTATATTGAAGATGATTCCAACCAAGCAAAGACCGACCTAAAAAGGACTTTAGTCGGTGATTTTAACGGTGATGGTATAGAAGACCTTTATAGAATCGAAGGGGCTGGTGGTATAGGCCAAGACATCATATACCTATTTGATGGTGATGGAAATCACACTATCAAAATGGGCCCGTATACCAATATTGGCTCGGGAGCTTATGCTGAGCTTGATATTTCTCGGTACAAAGTGGTTGATTTGAACGGGGACCGAATTAGTGACATTTATTATGATGCAGGCTGGGGTAATAACAATCAGGCTAGTTTAATTTATCTGTTTGATCAGAATGCTAATCACACTGTAGTTCAAGGACCAATAACCCATATTGACGGAAACCTTTCATCAGCGAAAATTGATTTAAAACGAACGCTGGTTGGTGATTTTAACGGTGATGGTATAGAAGACCTTTATAGAATCGAAGGGGCTGGTAGTGCCGCGAATGACCTTTTATTTCTTTTCAACGAAAGCGGGCAGTATCAAATAGTCCAAGGGCCAGCAACCCATGTTGGTGGTCCAGGGTTAGCTGAAGTAGATATCAATAGATTCTCTATTGGGGACTTTAATGGCGACGGAATTCATGATGTATATTACAACGTTGGTTGGGGGAGTTACTCAAATCCAGATATTATTTATCTGTTTGATCATAATGGTAACCATAGCGTGGTCCATGGTCCTACAACTTATGTTGGTTCATCTTATGATGGAGCGCTTCTGGACATAAAAAGGCACATTTATGGCGATTTCAATGGGGATTCTATCACTGATGTTTATAGAATTGAGGGTTGGGGTTCAAATACCCAAGACAGTGTTTACTTGTTTAATTCACAAGGAGGTCATAAACGGGTAAACGGGCCACATACTTTTATCAGCGGGAGCATTGGTGGCGCCTTTACTGATATTCAAAGATTTCACTTTGGTGATTTTAATGGTGATCGTGTTGGCGACATTTATTTTGATAATGGGTGGGGAAATGCAACCCCTAGTTTAGTATATCTATTTGAGCCTAATGGAAGCTTTGCCGTAGTAAACGGCCCCTCTACCTATATTGAAGCACACCATGATACGGCTAAGCTCGATCTTTCAAGAACTTTCACTGGAGATTTTAACTCTGACGGCATTACTGACCTATATAGAATTGAGGGCGCTGGAGGGATTGCCACTGATAGGATTTTTCTCTGGAATGCAGACGGTACCTTTGATGAGAAAACTGGCCCAGCCACAAATATTGGTTCTGGTGATGGGGCAACTGTTGATATTGTAAGATTTAAAAAGGGTGATTTTAACGGGGACGGTAGAACAGATGTTTATTACGATGCTGGCTGGGGCAATAATAATCAAGCAAGCCTAGTTTACACGATGAAGAGCCAACAGCGACCAGTTAAAATTTTTTCGAATGGTTTAGTTGAAACGCATGTAGATTATGAAAACTTAGCGCAATCAACTCAATATACCCGTACCACTCAAGTTATTGGTGATAACATTCCAATTTCTCACCAACTACCAGTTGTTACTGGCGTGACTATTACTCATGGTAATTATACTGATTCTTTCGATTATGAGTATGATGGATTGAAGTTTAACCGGCGGTTCAAGAAGCTACTTGGATTTGAACGTCGATCAGTCATAGAGGCTAATTCTGGATTAAGGACCAACACTTTCTTTACCCAAGTGCTTGACTCTAGATTGGTAGAGTTACCCTTTGTCGAAGAAGTATTTACAGCAGGTGGAACTCTCTTATCTTATACACATAACGGATATGTTTCAGTAGAAAATCAAGGTGTTTACTTTATTGGGAAATCTCAATCAAGTACTACTAGGTGGGAGCTTGATGGTTCCTTGGTAGGTACAGCTGCAGAAGAAAATCACTTTACAAATAATTATGGTTACCCCTATAACTATGCTCAGTATCGAAAAAGAACATGTTCGTCAGTAAGTCAAGGGGCTATCGGAATCCCTGTCGTTTGTGATTCAATGACTTCGAAAGTAGATGATAAAATCATTGATAAAACTTTTTATAATGAAAGCAACTTTGGATTTTATCATTCACCTAAGGTAAGCCAAACTAGGGTAACTTCGACGTTATTCGGTGTTTCTCTCCCACTTGGGCAATCAACGACACAAACGAGAACAGAATCCTTCGATTATTTCACAGGAAGTGGGGCATTAAAAACCAAAACTATTGAGCCAAATAATCCCAGCTTGAAAATGGTCCAGCAGTACACTTATTCGCCGCAAGGGCAGCTCTTGGATACCACTACTTTCGGTGGATCTGGTGTGACTAGCGTCGCGACCCGAACTACTACAAATGTGTATGAGACTCATGGCCAACATAGGCTCGTAGAAAAAATCAATGCTCTTGGGCATGTCGAGAAACATTTCTACGAAAATGGGTATTTTCCATGGCTCGTAACACGAGTGACGGACCCAAGTGATTTATCCATTACCACTGAGTATGACAACTTCCAGCGAGCATTTCGGGTGTCAGGGCCTTATAGTCAAAGTAGTGAAACCACTTTAAACTGGTGCCACAACGGTTGCGGTATTGGAGCAAGCTATTACTCAAGCACAGTAAGCAATACCAAACCTAATCAGCTTGTTTACTTTGATGCTTTAGGCAGGTCTATTCAAGAGTCAATTCAGGTTTTATCAAGTGGGACGACTGTCGAGTTTTCACATAGCAAGACTTATTACGATGCTTTAGGGCGAGTGGCTAGCGTCTCAGAGCCCTTTTTCCATGGGGAGGCGGAAGTCAATACGACTACAGAATACGATATTCTCGATAGACCAACTAAAATAACCGACCCCTTGGGTAATACGATAGAGTACGATTATTTCCCTAATGAGGTAAAAAC
>JAYPYM010000089.1:0-15509 GCA_038135915.1 Gammaproteobacteria bacterium | reverse complement strand
TGCACAGGTATATCACCCAACATTAGTTTGGCTAGAAAGTCTGGCATTCAAGTCCGTAAGGGCATCCTTATTTCAGACCGCATGCTCACTTCTCAGCCTAACATCTACGCTATCGGCGAGTGTTGTGAGCATAAAGGCGCAACCTATGGCTTGGTCAATCCTGGATTTGAACAAGCTGCTGTAGCAGCAGAAATCATACATGGTAGTAACTGCCATTATAAAGGCTCACTCAATATATCAAAGCTAAAAATTCTTGATTACTCCGTATGCAGTGTTGGAGAAGTAATAGAGTTAGGCAAACACCCACAGCAACATGTGATGACTTATCAACGAGACGGGTCAGATCAATACCGAAAGCTGGTCATTAAAAAAAATAGGATCATTGGCGCATTAGGGGTCGGGCAATGGGAAGAGTTTCCACTCATTCAAGAATCATTACAGCATGAAAGAAAAATTTGGCCCTGGCAAAAATTATTATTTAGATTTAATGGAGAATTATGGTGGCCTAGAAAACAGGTAAGCGCCATTGAATGGCCTGATGACGCCATCATATGCCAATGCAATAACCTCTCTAAAAGCACCCTTTGCAATGCAATTAAACAAGGTTGCAACAACCCGATTACCCTGCAACAAGAAACGGGCGCAGGTACAGTCTGCGGTTCATGCCAACCCTTGCTAGGACAACTGTTTAACGCACCAAGCTTTTTGCAAAAAGTTTTCGCTTGGAAAACATTAATCATCGGTAGCCTAATTTGCCTTTTCTTGCTCAGCGTTCTCATTACCCTTCCAGCCGCAAGCGTATCTACCAGTGTACAAACCAAAGATTGGTATGAAGCGATTTGGAACAGCAAATTTTGGAAGCAAACCACAGGGTTCACCCTTTTAGGGCTCACGCTCATTGGCCTCATCATGTCACTCAGGAAAAGGCTCAGAATTCAATGGTTAGGTGAATTTGGTTATTGGAGACTCGCACACGTATTGCTTGGCGCCTCCTGTTGCGGCGTACTCTTTTTACACACGGGCCTACACCTTGGCGATCATTTTAACCGCATGTTAATGATTAATTTCTTATTAGTATTAGGCTCTGGTGCACTCTTTGGCTCCCTAATGGCAGTAGCACACAAAATCAAGGGAGACTGGGCACAACGCATCAAGGGATTTGGGTTTTGGCTACATCTAATCATTAGTGGGCCGCTACTAGTACTGTTAATTACACATATTGTTACCGTGTATTACTTTTGACACAGAGCATGATGCAAGAAAAATCAAAAAAAATCTTATGGTTAATATGGGGCACGCTATCTATCGCTGCCGCCTGCTACTTTGGTTACAAAATGACTTTGAGCACAGACAAATCACTATTTTTGATTGGCGAAACCAGCCATGGGCACTTTCAAATAGAAATGGCTTGTACTGCCTGCCACACTGAGCCCTTTGGAGGCACAGAGGTGATACAAGACGCTTGCGTGAACTGCCACGGTGAAGAACTTGCGGCAGGTGACGACTCTCACCCCAAGAAAAAATTCACAGACCCTAGAAATGCTGATCGATTGGAAATATTAGATGCGCGCTACTGTGTGAGCTGTCACACCGAGCATAAGGAAGATCAAACTCATAAAATGGGCGTATCCTTGCCTGAAGACTACTGTTATCACTGCCACCAGGACATTGGGGAAGAAAGAGAAACCCATAAAGATCTCGCTTTTGACTCTTGTGCAAGTGCTGGGTGTCACAATTACCATGATAATTTAGCTTTATATGAGGCTTTCCTATTAAAACACGCTGATGAGCCTTGGCTGAGTAAAAACCCAACATTACCAGCATTAAACCATGCGCAAGAGCAAAAATCACTGTTAGCATTTGTCAATAACGTAACAGTGCCTGAAAAGAGTAGCCAACACCCCGACATTGTTAAAAGTTGGTCAGCTAGTGCACATGGACATTCCGGTATTGAGTGTGGCGCCTGTCACTTATCAGATCAGGAGAGCTGGATTGAACAACCTAATATAACATCCTGTCAAAGTTGTCACGCTGAAGAAGCGAAAGAATATTTAGAAAGTAAGCATGGCATGAGATTATCTCAAAATCTAACACCCCTTACACCAAAAGATTCAAAACTGGAATTTAATGATGGAGCAAGCCACATCGAGCATGGCTGCAATACTTGTCACCAGGCACATGAATTCAACAGACAAACTGCTGCAGTCGATGCTTGCTTAAACTGCCACAATGATGAGCATAGTGTTTCATTCTGGGATTCCCCACATGGCCAACTCACCAAGTCAGCCATGGCAGGCGATACACCTTTTGAAGAGGCAGTCACATGCGCTACTTGCCATCTTCCTCGTGCAGAAAGAAATATTGGAGAGAAGAAGACCGTAGGCATTGTTCACAACCAGAACACATTCTTAAGACCTAATGAAAAAATGATCAGACCTGTTTGCATGCAGTGCCACGGCCTAAGTTTTGCAATAGATTCGCTTGCAGATGAGGCACTCATTCTAAGCAACTTCAAAGGGAAACCGAGTCAACATGTTCCTTCAATTGAATGGGCTAAATCTAATTCGGGTTCTAAAGATTGAGAGAAAAGTTTTTTACCACCAACCTCGAGGAAAAACTATGAAGAAAAAATTGATTAAACTCGGCATTATCGCTTATATGGCTTTTATTGCAGGCTGCGGGCAAAATGCATCTGTAGGCATTGCCCCAAAGACCTTTACCGATTCTCTTTTCGCCGTAATGAATGCGGACAGAGCGAACTATACTAAGTTAATTGTGCAAAGATTAGGGCCCAAGGGCTCAGGCGTTATCACACCTGCGGAACACTGGAAAGATCTAGATGACGGCGCACTCTTACCCGCACAAATGTTCAGAGCAGGATCCGAAAAAGTTGCAGAAACCACAACTGACTTCACCTACTCACTTCAGTCCATATGGCCTATCAACAAACAAAATGCGCCTAAAACACCAATGGAAAAAGAAGGGCTTGAGTTTATAGCAGCCAATCCTGGGCAAAACTTCTATGGTGAAGAAGAATTAGGAGGCAAAACTTACTATACGGCAGTTTACCCTGACGTCGCTGTCGCAGAAGCTTGCACTTCTTGTCATAATGAACATAAGGATACACCGAGAACAGACTTTAAAATTGGCGAAGTCATGGGTGGCGTAGTCATCCGCGTACCACTTTGAATATCGAGTTCTTACGTGATACTGTAGCGCTCGTGGCATAACCACCACACAAATATTATAGAATAAATGAGTACATTTTTAGGAGAAAAACCATGACTGAAGAAACTTCAATTTATGATAGCATAGGCGGCGAAAAAGCCGTGAATGCAGCTGTAGATATATTTTACAGAAAGGTCCTTGCAGATGATCGCATCAGCCAATTTTTTGATTCAGTAGATATGGACGGACAGCGCGCAAAGCAAAAGGCTTTTTTAACCATGGTTTTTGGAGGGCCTAACAACTATACAGGGAAAGACATGCGTGAAGCGCATAAACACATGGACCTTAATGAAACACACTTTAACGCTGTGGCTGAAAATCTTGTTGGCACACTTGAAGAGCTCAGTGTACCTAAAGATATTATCGATAAAATAGTTGCTATAGCCGTTAGCGTTAAGGCAGATGTATTAAATCAATAACAAAGGGCAATACTTGAACGCCCAGCATGAGGTAGTTGCCAATGCCTATCATAGAATTCAATCATAATAAATATGAATCACTAGAAGGTGAAACCGTATTGGAAGCCTTACTTCGGCAAGGCATCCCAATACCTCACGGATGCAAGTCAGGCATCTGTCAAGGCTGCCTCATGCGATACGATAATTACACCCCCACTCCAGTGGAGCAAAACGGTTTATCGGCATCTCAACGTCAAAAAAACCTCTTTCTATCTTGCCAATGCAAGCCAAAAAACAACATACAAGTTTATGAGCCAAGCGAATCAGAAGCAAATCAATTCAAAGGCGTACTAGTAGACAAGACATTACTAAATGATTCTGTTATGCGGCTTCGAATTCAAGCAAATTTGGATTATATTCCCGGCCAGTACGTTACCTTATGGAAAGCACCAGACGCCATCCGCAACTACTCACTGGCCAGCCATCCCGACTATGAGCAACTATTAGAGTTTCACATTAAGCGCATTTCAAACGGCGCCGTCAGCTACTGGGTTTTTGACGAACTAGAGACAGGCCAATCCATTAAATTTAGTGGCCCCATAGGCACCTGTGTCTACCCTGTAAATATCAGTGAAGATCAACATCAGATAAAGCCTATGCTAATGATTGCTATGGGCACTGGCCTCGCACCCATTTTAGGCGTGTTAAAAGATGCACTAAAACATCAGCATAATAAGCCCATTCACCTTGTGGTGGGCACTACTCACTCAAATGGATTTTATTATGTAGACGAAATACATGAACTCATTAAAAGCCATTCAAATGTTAAATCTCACTTTATTTCTTTAGAAGGCAACTCAAACTATTCTACACAAGGGAATATTTATGACTTTTGTAAACAAAATTTTCCTGATCTTAAAAACCACTGGATATTTGTTTGCGGAAAAGCTTCTTTTGTACAGAAAATGAAGAAACAGTGCTTTCTATCTGGCGCACAGTTATCGGATATCTATGCAGATGCATTCCTGTGATTTAGAAACCATCTATACATATAGTTAAAAAGGGTAGACTCTAATCAGAGCGATGATCAGTTAAATGACCCCTCTGCAAATAACTCCAAGAGTATTCGGTTTCGATGATACACTCAGCCTCTGAGAAGAGACCTCCTTGCAGCATATCTGAATAAGTTAAGCGCTCATCCGCCGGCACCTCAAACACAGTATTCAAATATCTCAACCCATCATCTGCCAACATTGACTGCCCTAACCATAGATCAATCAGTACAGCCCGATCACCCCAAGTTTCAGGTCTACTAATATCAGCTCTTTCATCAAGCTGGTTCACGATGAAAGCATGACCACCAATCAAGATAAACTTTTCAAACTTTGAACATGCACCATAATCTTTAAGGGCAAAGTCACGACATGCCACACTCACGTCAACCTGCTTCTTCAATTCAAATTGCCTAATCGCTGCATCCGAAGCAGTGACCACAATTAAAGCAAAATTTTTCTGGCCATATTTTCTTAACTTCCTCGCAGCCATTAAGGTTAACTCACCACAATTAGCAATCAGCCCATCACTGGTTTGACGATTCTCCGCCATATAATCCACAAATGCTTCCAATCCTTTATCATCTAATGGCTTTTGATAGAATTGCTGTAAAAAAATCAGATCCTCTCCAACCTTCATATAATGCGGTAGATTAAAGCGCTCAAATTGCACTTCGGTCATCTGCTCTTGATTAAAAATAACTTTGGTATTGGACTTAAGAGGGGCCAAACCAATACTGGCGATCACTTGCTTACCTATATTGATAGACTCCTCTCTTAAATCAGAAATAATTGAAAAGTCATAAGCTATCAATGGGTCTAATGCGTATGGAGTTCTATTAGCTGCCACCCTATGATCACCTCCGGAAAGTAACGGCTTTAAGCCCTTCTCCCTAGATACGTTAGAGAGTGAATTAGTTCCACAGGGGCATAACAAAGACCGAACGCCTTGTTGTAGCTTTGTAAAAAATCCACCTGGCTCAGCATCTGCAAGACTGGCATCAGACTCTTGCGACCCAACCGATCCGCTCTGCTCGCTATTATTAATAAACATATACAACAATTAATGTATGAAAGGATACTCTAGAAAACAAATCTGTATAGCAGACTACAATAGGAAAGCAGCTATAAACAAGCAAATGAAGCCAATCAATCTATTCAATCACTACCGATGTTTCCACCTGTAAGCAATCCTTATCCTGCACACTTAAGCTTGCTGACAAGAGATCGCCCTGCTTAAGCACACCAACACCTTTAGGTGTGCCAGTTAATACCACATCACCAGGCTCTAGCCCAAACCAGTGACTGATCACACTTAATAAGATCGGGATGTTAAATAACATCTCACTGGGTTTACCAAGTTGTTTAATATGATTATTAATAGAGAAGGAAAAACTGATCTCATCCCAATCTAAATTTGATTGATCTTTAAATAAAGACTCAATAGGTATCCACTGAGATAAGGGACAAGCTCCTTCAAAAGCTTTTGCTCGTTCCCAAGGATGGCCTTTTTCTTTTAACTTCGTTTGCAACTCACGCAATGTTAGATCCAACGCCAAACCAACAGCCTTCACTGCACCATAGGTTTTTTCAGGCGAAGCATGCTTTAAGCTTTCCCCAATTAACAATGCAAGTTCACATTCATAGTGATGCTCACCCCTTGCTTCAATCAATGTTAGGGGCTGCTCAAATGAAGCCACCGAGCTCGCTGGCTTTAGAAATATAATAGGCTCTGTTGGGACAGCATTATTCAACTCTTTTGCGTGGTCAGCGTAATTACGACCAACGCACACTATTTTCCCGATAGGTGTGTCATTCACAGAGTGTTCAAACATCAAATACCTTACCTGGATTCATAATGTTATCTGGATCAAAGGATTTTTTGATCTGCCTCATTAGCTCGATTTCAGTTTCACTTCTTGTATACTGCAAAAAGTTTTTCTTTAATAAACCCACACCATGTTCAGCCGAAATACTACCATCATATCTTCGAACGAGATCACTGACCATTTCTGTAACACCATGACATTTTTTGAAAAAGTCTGCTTTATCTAGGCGCTCAGGTTTTAGAATATTCAGGTGTAAGTTCCCATCGCCAATATGCCCAAACCATATAATTTCGAAACCTGGATAAGACTCATTCACCAAGCGCTCTACTTCATCCAAAAATGCTGGAACCTTTGAAACAGAGACTGAAATATCATTTTTATAAGGTGTAAAAGGTGCAATGGTTTCGCTAATTTCTTCTCTTAACCGCCATAGCTGAGCGGCCTGCTGGATGCTTTGACTCATCACGCCATCCTCAACCCAGCCTTGCTCAACACAGTACTCGAAAGTTGACATCAATTCATCCGGCGTATCGGGCCGAATAGCTGCCACTTCAAGCAGCGCAAAATATTTTGATGCTGATTCAAAAGGCGCTTGTAATGTACCTTTAGCCAAGACTTTTGCTAGTGCTTTGTCTGAAAAAAATTCGAAAGCTTCTAAATCAAACTTGCTTTGAAATGCCGACAACACATTCATCAAACTTTCAAACTCAGAAACACCTAACACAAGCACCAAAGGATTTTCTGGTGGACGAGTCAAACCCAGCGTGGCCTCAACCACTAGCCCCAGCGTACCTTCAGCACCAATAAACAAATGCCGAAAATCATAGCCAGTAGCATTTTTTATCAAGCCTTTGTTTAAATCAAGCACCTCTCCACTACCCGTGACCACTTTTAGCCCTAATACCCAATCACGCGTCATACCGTAGCGAATCACTTTTATACCGCCTGCATTAGTAGATATATTTCCACCAATTTGACTCGAACCACATGAAGCAAAGTCCACCGGATAGAATAACCCTTTCTCTTTCGCCAACTCCTGGATAGTCTGGGTAATCACACCAGCTTGACAGCGCACTGTTCGCTCAACGGAATCAAATGCTAACACTTGATTCATCTTCTCCATAGAGACAACCATTTCACCTTTGCAAGCTACAGCCCCACCGCTCAACCCAGTACGCCCACCAGACGGCACTATTGCGACAGCATTTTTTCTTGCAAACTTGACAATACTTTGCACTTCATCAATCGTCTTTGGAAACACTACGGCTGAAGCGCGAGGTGGGAACACCTTCGTCCAATCCTTACCATAATGCACCAAGTCTTCATTACCGGTCGCTATTTGGCTCTTGTCAAGCAGCATTCCTAGCGACTGGATCCAATCAGTTGAGCTTGAGGTCATAGACGCTTCCTACATGTACGTTATAAAATTTGAGCTTATTTGGGTAAGACATGATACCATACGTACCCCCCTAAACTGAAATTGATAGCGAAAAGGTTTTAGTATGCCAAACACTTCTTTATCGAAGGATAAAATCAAGTTTCTTCTGTTAGAAGGTTTACACCAAACAGCAGTCGATCATCTGACTGAAATCGGTTATACCAATATCGATTATGTAAAGACGGCGCTGCCTCATGCAGAGCTCATTGAAAGAATTCAAGAAGCTCACTTTATCGGCATTCGATCGCGCACTCAGTTAACGGAAGAGGTTATCCAAAAAGCACCTAAACTCATCGGTATTGGTTGCTTTTGCATCGGTACCAACCAAGTGGACCTAGTAGCAGCAAGCAAACGGGGTATACCGGTGTTTAATGCACCCTACTCCAATACTAGAAGTGTTGCTGAACTGGTTTTAGCTGAAGCCATTCTGCTGATGCGAGGCATCCCAGAAAAAAATGCGATGGCACATAAGGGAGAGTGGTTAAAATCTGCCGTAGACTCCTACGAGGTGAGAGGTAAAACCCTCGGAATTGTCGGCTATGGCAGTATTGGCTCACAGCTCAGCGTACTGGCAGAAGGCCTTGGCATGAAAGTTAAGTTTTATGACGTAGTAACTAAATTGCCTTTAGGGAACGCTGAGCAAGTGTCAAAGCTACCTGATTTGTTAGCACAAAGTGACATCGTAACCCTACATGTACCTGAAACCGAAGCCACCAAATGGATGATGGGAGAAGAGCAACTAAACCAGATGAAAGCAGGCAGCGTACTGATCAACGCGGCGCGAGGTACCGTCATAGAAATCGAAGCACTCGCCGCTGCCCTTGAATCTAAGCATATCAAGGGTGCAGCCATCGATGTGTTTCCAGTAGAACCCAGGTCTAATAACGATGAGTTTGTCTCTCCGCTCAGAGCCTTTGATAACGTAATCTTAACGCCTCATATAGGTGGTAGCACAGTAGAGGCTCAAGCAAACATTGGCCTAGAGGTGTCTGAAAAGCTCATCAAGTACAGTGATAACGGCTCAACACTCTCTTCTGTTAACTTCCCTGAAGTGACATTACCAAAGCATGGCTCAACACATAGGCTCATGCATATCCACGAAAACGTACCAGGTGTAATGACTGCAATTAACCAAATATTTTCGGAAAATGAAATTAATATTTGTGGTCAGTACCTGCAAACACAGGGCAGTATTGGTTATGTAGTGATTGATTTAAACGCCGAACACAGTGAATTAGCACTAAAAAAACTTCAATCTGTGAAAGGGACCATAAAAACGAGAATTCTTTTTTGAAAGTCTAATATTATTGACTATAATGTGTTTCAGAAATGTGAAAGAGTAGTAAAAAGATGATTTTTACTACAGGCTTTATTTCAAAGCTTAATAACAGTATCCCCTCAAGCAGTACTAGCCTGGGCGCAATTTGTTCCAGGCTACGTTTCTGAAAAAGAAGTCTTATTTAAACCCTCTCACCTGAAACATCACCTTAGCAGTTAATGTATCCCCTATTAATGGGTTATTTTTTCCACGGCTTATCATGGACTGCTCATCACAACACCAACTTAAATGAGGGTCTATCACATTAAAAGCAGCAGGAGAACCCACCCTTAAGTGCCCGGCATCTAGGTCTAGCACTTTCGCACCAGCAGTCATACCTCGAACCCAATCAGACCAAGAAAGCGCATCTTCATTTACTAAACGACTTGCCCAATGCAAGAGTGTTGCATAAGTGGACATGCCTGGCTCAGTATCAGCAAAAGGCGCCATCTTTGCCGCTCGTTCATGCGGTTGATGGGCAGCACTAATTGCACAGAGCACACCAGATTTAACACCTGCAATCAGCCCTTTTCGGTCTTCCTCAGTACGCAATGGTGGCCGCAAGTGAAAGTGCGCATTAAAGCCAGCTATCTCTTCATCGTTGTAATAAAGATATGGGGCACCAACATCAGCAGTAACGTTTAACCCTCTTTCTTGAGCAGCTGAAATCAATTCAACTGCGCTTATGCTAGATACTTGGGAAAAGTGAGCTTTCACACCTGTATGCGCTACCAGCAAGAGGTCGCGAGCGAGGGCTACAGTTTCAGCGCAACGAGGAATACCCGGCAACCCAAGCCTAGCTGCCGTTTCCCCCTGATGGACACAGCCACCACTCGCTAGATCTTTTGATTCTGAATAAAAGCAAACCAACAAGTCATGTGTTGATGCATATTCTAAGCAGTTCATTAACACTTTTTGGTTACTAATTTCACTGCGCGCATTGGAAACCCCTATACAGCCAGCCAATTTTAACGCATGTAACTCACTAATCTGCTCCCCTCTTAAACCTTGAGTCAAAGCGCCAAAGGGCAGAATACGCAAACCGTGAAAGGCTTCAGAGCGTTCAAGCATTAACGAAATCACAGCCGGAGAGTCTGCAACAGGGCTCGTATCTGGCTTAGTTGCAACATGAGAATAACCCGCCGCTGCAGCAGCTGAAAGCTCCGTCTCAAACGTACCTTTTTGTTCAAACCCAGGTTCAGGCATTGCACAGCCGATGTCAATAAAGCTTGGGCATAAGATTTTGCCGCCTAAATCCAAGTCAAGCTCCCAATCATCTCGCTGATCGGCGACATCATCCATGTTAGCGTCACCACCTATCACCGAGTTAGACATGACAATTTTATCAACGTAACCATGCCTTACTTCTAGCGTGCCAACCCCATCAATATCTTGCGATGGATCTATGATACGCACATTCTTAAACCTAGCGTTCTTTACAAAGCGTATGGGTTCCTCACCATCTTTCACCCACTGCGAAAAGGAGCTCACGAAGCGCCTCCCTGTTGCTCAATTTGCTGGCCTTCCATTATTTTTGACATCACAGCCATACGAATGGCAATACCAAAATGAACCTGATCTAGTATGACGGAGCGAGGACCATCAGCAACTTCAGATGCTATTTCAACCCCCCGATTCAGTGGACCAGGGTGCCTGACAATTCCTTCCGGAGATAGGAGACTTGAAAGCTTCTCAGTCATCCCATACAACTTAAAATATTCGTCCTGGCTAGGCAACAAAGCCATCTGCATACGCTCCTTCTGCAGCCTCAACATGATTGCCACATCAGCTCCGTCTACGCCTTCACTCAAGCTATTACAACAATGCACCCCTGAAAAATCCATTTCTGAGGGCAATAAAGTCCTAGGTGCAACCACCCTGATCTCCTTAGCACCCAAAATCTTAAGCGCTTGGATTTGTGATCTCGCCACTCGAGAGTGTTTAATATCACCAACAATCGCCACTTTTAGCTGCTCAAAGTCTCCTTTGTAATGACGAATAGTATACATGTCCAACATGGCTTGTGTTGGATGCGCATGCCAACCATCACCTGCATTCACCACCGCAACTTTTGGTGTCACAGACTTTGCAATAAAATGCGGCGCCCCACTTTGTTGATGACGAATGACGAACATGTCTGCGGCCATCGCCTCTAAGTTGCGCAAGGTGTCTAGCAAGGATTCGCCTTTATTGGTGGCAGAGGTGCTGATATTAAGATTAATCACGTCTGCTGATAGTCGTTTTGCTGCTATTTCAAATGTCGTTCGCGTTCGAGTACTTGACTCAAAAAACAGATTAACCACTGTTTTCCCACGCAAGAGAGGCACTTTTTTTACTGCTCGCTGACCAACATTGACGAACGAGCTAGCCAAATCTAAGAGCTCTATCAAACATGCTCGGGATAAACCCTCAACACTCAAAAAATGCTTGAGCTGGCCATGCTCATTCAACTGGACTTGATACTCAGATTGGACTTGCGAGCGCGAGTTTATCGCATTCATAGCGTTAAAGCCTTATAATAGGTCAAGCAAAAGCAATGACTAGAAAGCCTGTTAAAATGTCGACGTAGATTAACGGTCTAACTGGCGAAGTTCAAGCGCTAAGGGAGATGGCCCTGTAAGCTTTACCCGCTCATTCGGTTTTAGCGTTAGCTTAACCCCGGAGATATCTGGCTGAATTGGCAGCTGGTGCTCATTCAAATCAATTAATACGACCAATATCACCAACGAGGGTCTTCCATAATCAAATAGCTCATTTAAAGCCGCCCGCACCGTACGACCTGACATTACGACATCATCCACTAGGATGATGGTTTCGTTCTCTACACTGAAAGGCAGGGTCGATGGCTTTACCTTTGGGTGTAGGCCTTTTTCTGTAAAGTCATCCCGATAAAAACTAATATCCAAAGTCCCCAATGGTGAACTCAAACCCATAGATTGATGCAATGATCTGGCAACCCAGACACCGCCTGTCTCAATCCCCACCATCTTAGGCTGCTTTTCTCCATCTGGATCTATTCCTTTCTTGGAAAGATACGCTAACACCTCCATTCGTAAAGATGCTAATAAAGCGGAGACCTCTGGTAATGCTTGTTCCATATTAAACCTTTCCTCGCTAGAAAAATGATTTGCCAGCACTGCTACCGATTAAGCTGGCTCAAATGTCTCAGACCATACATCTGCTTCTTCGGAAGTAAGAGGCTCACTGAAAAAAAACCCTTGATAGGAGTGACACCCCCAACTTTTAAGCTGGTCTAACTGCAGCGCATTCTCAACCCCTTCCGCGATCACTTTCCTACCCATAGTTTTAGCTAACGACAGAATCATTTTTACGATGGCTTCATCCTCAACATTGCGGGAGAGCTCATGGACAAACGACTGATCTATCTTGAGACTATCAATCGGTAGACGTTTTAAATATGATAGAGACGAATAACCAGTGCCAAAATCATCTAGATAAAACCGAATACCATCAAGTGAAAGCTGATTTAAAGTTTCAATCGTTTCGTTTATATTGTCCTGCACAATACTCTCTGTCAGCTCTAGCCCTAGCTTACTCGGGTCTGCGCCAGACTCAGCAATGATCTTACGAGTACGACCAACAAAACTTTGACTTTGAATTTGCCTCGCACTCACATTAACACAAATGGACCAATGACGCGTCGCTGGATTTTGCGACCAGATGGCAAGCTTACTACAAGCCTTCTCCAACACTTTCTCACCCAACGCCACAATCATTTGACTTTCTTCCGCTAAGGGAATGAACTGCGTAGGTGAGATATCACCTCTTACCGGGTGTTTCCAACGCGACAAGGCTTCAAAGCCAATCGTATGGCCATTCGCATCAACCACAGGCTGAAAAGCAACGTCCAGCTGGTCCGCATCAATCGCTTGGCGTAGATCCTGCTCGAGCTCTGCACGTGCCAATATTGAGCGCTCGATCTCTTGATTAAAAAAGTAGAAGTTATTACCACCAGATCGCTTTGAGCGGTACATAGCCATATCAGCCCGTTTAAGTAACTCCTCCGGCCTTGAATGGATTTCATCACCGCCAATGGCTATACCGATACTACAGGTTAACAAGTACTCTCCACTTTTAAGATAAAAAGGCTGACGAATAGCATGAATAATTTTATCTGCGACGTCAGAGGCATTCTTACGAATTTGATCGAAACTTTGAAAGTCACTGAGTAAAATGACAAACTCATCCCCACCTACGCGAGCAATCTTGTCTTTTCTACGAGTAAATGTGCTCAAACGTTCAGCAAACTGTTGAAGCAAATAGTCACCTTCGGTATGCCCCCGAATATCATTCAACTGTTTAAAGTGATCTAAATCTAAAAAGATGAGCGAATAGTATTTTTGAAACCGAACACAGGCTTTATGCGCCTCCACGAGCTGCTTTATTAGCGCTCTTCGATTATAAACACCAGTCAAAGGATCCCGATGAGCCAATGTAGTGATACGTTGCTCATGCGCTTTACGCAAGCTTGTGTCATGAACAACACACACATACGATACCAATTTACGATTCTTATCGCGTTTAACTGAAACCGATAAGCTATAGTAAGCGGTTTTGTTATGATCAATTGAAAGCGAGTACTCGATGTTCCGGCTAAATCCAAATTCGTCAGCTTTAGTAAACGCCTTTTTATATGTGCTCACAACATCCTTGGGAAATATTTGCTGGATCTTTTTCCCAATGAGCGAAGGCAAATTCATATGATAATCATGAGGATGCCACTGGTTCTCACGCACAATAGTATCTGCTAAATCGATCTCGATCACTAAATCAGGAATGGTTTTGAGCGTGACTTCAAGATCATTCCGGCTTTCCTCAAGCCGCTTTGCGTCAAGCACATGAGCAGTCACATCTCTTTGAACACTCAAAAAACAAACAACATTAGTTTGAGTATCTAAAATGGGGGTAATCGTGACTTCGTTCCAGAATGGCTCCCCCGATTTAGTATAATTGAGCACAGTCTCTTTTATATTTTGGCGATATTTCACCGCTTCATGAAACAAGTCGAGAGACTGTCGCTTCGTATCCTCCCCCTGCAAAATACGAGGCGTTTTACCGATCAGCTCCTCGTCTGTATAACCAGTATGATTCAGCAATGCCTGATTAACATAGGTAATTTTTTCATTGGCATCTGTGATCATGACTGAGTCATTGAGATGCTCCATACTACTACCTAATAACATTAGCTGTTTTTCATTCTCCTTGACTCTATGCATGAGTAAATTTTTTTCAATAACAGAGCTTAATTTTCGAGCAAAATCGATTGTGTGCTGCTGGAAGGGCTCAGAACACCCATTGACCTGCTTTTTCCACTGTTTAAACGAAGTTCTCGGACCCAGCACCTCCGACCCATCAGCTAACTTAATGGGTGTGGCATGATTAGGCTTACCACCCCAAACCTCCGTGATCTCAACTTCTTCACGCCCTATCAATAAATAAGTATCAGGTGAGCTTTTAATCTCAACAATAAGACAGCCTTTAAATGGTGTAACATTCGGTTTAGAACTTGAACCAGTGCGCATGGAAGGTATGTCTAAAGCATCAATATTTTGGGTGTAAAATATACCATTCGTTAGCGAAGCTCTAGCATAAAGTATCGCTTTACGCACCAAAGCACCTAATGGCTGATTCGTGAGCCAGTAGCGGTCTCCAACAATGAGCTCCACCAGGCTTGCCTTGAACAAGGCTTTAAGCTCAGCTGCGCTCTCTTTCCACATGGATTGCATAACTGATAAGCTAGCTTCGGCATTACCAAGCGCCAGTAAACAGACCGACTCTCTATTTTTTTGCTTTAGTTTTTCAATACGCAGCAAGGTATCTAAGTGAGACTTGACCGCCATAGACATTAATTTGCTAGACAAGAGTAAAGCTGAACGAGCTTTCGCGTCTGGAAACTTTGGGGAAAAATGGTGGAATGATATCATTCCCCATAATCTGTCTTCATGCATGATAGATAACGTCAAGGAACCACGAACCCCCATATTGCTCAAATAAATATTGTGCATCTGGGAAGACTGCCTCAGCAGAGAATAACTTTGATCAATATCCAATAAACAGCCGCCCTCTCCGACAATGGGGCTACCTTGTGCTCGTACATCGGCGATATATCGTACAGGGTTTAGGCTAAACAGCGCTCTAGATTGAGGAGGTACATCACCCGCAGGAAAACGAAGTCCTAAGAAGCGCTGCTCAACGTGAGTTGCGGTCGCTTCGGCAATCACTTCT
>JAYPYM010000088.1:8684-15782 GCA_038135915.1 Gammaproteobacteria bacterium | reverse complement strand
ATTTACAACAGAGAGAGAAATCCTCGATGGCACTTTTGGTCGATACGTAGAGCTCAGGGATCTATTAGCTTAAATCTCTATCCCGCATGGCATCATAGACTTGCAAACTTTTTGCATGAGTAGTGTCAACCAACACGTCATTATTTTCTTTACAGTCTCCGCTTGGTTTCTTACCACATATTTTACAATTTCCGTCAATCCCTACAGCATTCAAGCCACCACAGGATCCCTTGAGAGGTTTGTTGGAGAATATGACGCCGATGCTCATGATACCCACCATTAAACACATAAAAAGAAGAACGACGATAAACAGCATTATATTACTCATGAACTATTTTTACCTATATTATGGTTTTCACCTTAGCTGCCCCTATTATTTAGGGCTCACTTCTTCAACACAACCGCGATGCAAACAAAACTCCGTGGACCTATAAAATTCAAGCTCACCAGTCTCGCTTCTGCCTATAAAAACCGCTTGAAATTTATTTTTTTCAACCAGTTCCTTAGCCTGCTTCAGGGGAGATGCTAACAACGCTGTCGCCCAGGCATCTGCTAACGCAACACTTGGTAATATAATAGTAACTGAGGCTATGCCATTCTGAACTGGAAAGCCTGTTTTAGTGTCTATTGTGTGGCTGTATTTTTTACCATTGTAAGTAAAGAAGTTCCGGTAATCACCAGAGGTTGCTACACCCATACGGTCTACCTCAATCACATGAGAGGCCATTTGCATCTGTGTATCAGGCATTTCTATTGCAATTCTCCAAGGTGAGCCGTCGGGCTTTAATCCTTGCGCCCAAATTTCTCCGCCTAACTCTATCAGAAAACTAGTAAAGCCTTCTTTAACTAAAGTTTCAACAAGCACATCAACAGCAAAACCCTTAGCTATTGATGATAAATCAATTTCTCTAGGCTTGTCTTTAATCACACAGGGTTTGCCACTGATTTCCAATATTCGAATTGCTTGGTACCCTACTTGATCAAACGCACGCTTAACTTCCTCAGTAGAGGGTAGAGTATCATTTGATTTCTTCGGACCGAAGCCCCAAATATCAACTAAAGGGCCAACAGTAATATCAAAACTACCATTAGAGGCTTGGCTAATTGTTTGCGCCTGTCTAATTACGCTCTGTGTTTTTGGCGAAACAGGTGTACAGTGCCCAACTAACGCTTGGTTAATCTTAGTAATTTCAGAATCTGAACGATAAGTAGACATCAGTTGGTCGATATTGTTAAGTGTAGCTTGGACCTTAGAGTTCAGCGCTTCTAATTTAGCAGTAGAATTGGGTGCTAGCTTCACATTGTAATATGTACCCATTACTTGGCCTTGAATCGTCCAGAGTTCTGAGTTAGGAGAGGTATCACATGCAGTAAGAAGTGCTAAAAAAGAGAAAAAAATAAGAAGGAAGCTACTAGTCTTTACGCTTTTTACACGTCTGTTAGGCTGAGCCCAGCCAAAATTTCGGAAAGTAAATATATTTTTAATATACATGCTGCAATCGACTTAGGTTTAACCCCTCTCGGGGCTAAACTCAGCCTTTAGTATATTGAGCTTTTCACTACCCACCAAAATCATCCAGTAATATATTTTCTTTCTCCACACCGAGATTTTCTAACATTTCGATGACGGCTGCATTCATCATCGGTGGCCCACACATGTAGTATTCGCAATCTTCTGGATTAGGATGATCTTTTAAATAGTTATCATAAAGAACTTGGTGAATAAAGCCTGTGTATCCTTCCCAATTATCTTCGGGTTGTGGTTCTGACAGAGCTGCATGCCATTCAAAATTATCATTTTCCTTTGCCAGCATATCATACTCATCTGAGTAAAACATTTCTCTCAGTGAACGGGCTCCATACCAGAAGCTAATCTTTCTTTTAGAATTGATACGCTTAAGCTGATCAAATATGTGGGCTCTCATAGGCGCCATACCAGCACCTCCACCGATAAAGACCATCTCTGCTTCAGTATCTTTCGCAAAGAATTCTCCAAAGGGCCCAAACACAGTGATCTTATCGCCAGGCTTCAGTCCAAAGACGTAAGAAGACATTTTGCCTGGTGGCAAACCTTTAGAGCGAGGAGGTGGGGTCGCTATGCGTATATTGAATTTTAGTATACCCTTTTCTTCCGGGTAATTCGCCATAGAGTATGCCCTAATCAGTGGCTCTGTTACTTTAGATTCTAACGAAAAGAAGCCAAACCGCTCCCAGTCTGCTCGGTACTCTTCTTCTATTACAAAGTCTTTATAATGAACATGATGGATGGGCGCTTCCAATTGAACATATCCACCTGCTCTGAAGTCTACACTTTCACCCTCTGGCAGCTTAAGCACAAGCTCCTTAATAAAGGTAGCGACGTTATGATTGGATACAACTTCGCACTCCCACTTTTTAACGCCAAAGAAAGATTCATCCAACTCGATTTCCATATCTTGCTTAACTGCAACTTGGCAAGACAAGCGCCAACCATCCCGAATTTCACCTTTAGTAAAGTGACCTTCTTCAGTAGGCAAGATATCTCCGCCCCCTTTAACTACCTTTACCTTACACTGTGCACAAGTGCCGCCTCCACCACAAGCTGAGGAAACAAATATCTTTTTATCCGCCAGTGCATTAAGCAGCTTGCCACCTGCTGGAATATCCACCGCCTTTTCAGGATCCTCATTAATTCCTATATGTACGTTTCCACTGGAAACCAATTGGGCACGCGCTAAGAGTATTATCCCGACCAAGGCTAATACAATAGCAGTAAACATACTTACACCAAGCAGAATAGTCGTATCAAACATAATAATTCCCTACTAGAGCGACACACCGGAGAATGACATAAAACCTAGAGACATCAGCCCGACAGTGATAAATGTAATACCCAGGCCCTGTAAACCTTCAGGTACATCAGAATACTTAAGCTTTTCCCGAATACCAGCTAGCACAACTATTGCTAATGCCCATCCAACACCAGCACCACCACCATATACAACGCTCTCAACAAAATCGTAGTCTCTTTCAACCATAAAGAGTGAGGCACCCAAAATTGCACAGTTAACCGTAATCAAGGGCAGAAATACGCCTAATGCGTTATATAGCGCTGGTACATATTTATCTAGCGCCATTTCAAGGATTTGAACCATGGCGGCTATTACACCGATGTAACTTAATAGACCTAAAAAGCTTAGGTCAACATCCGCAAATCCCAACCATTCAAGTGCTCCGTCTTTCAATAACAAATTCAGAATCAAATTGTTCACGGGTACTGTAATTAATAAAACTACAATCACCGCAACACCTAGACCGATAGCAGTCTTAATTTTCTTAGACACGGCAATAAAGGTACACATCCCTAGAAAGAATGCTAGCGCCATGTTTTCAACAAACACCGCTTTTATAAATAAGCTCAAATAGTGTTCAAACATTAAGTTTCCCTTTCGTTTCCTACATAAATTTACTTGCTAATAACCTGATAATATAAACTAGTGAACCGGTCGGCCAAGAACATTTGGAGAAATCTTAAAGTCAGGTGCCTCATTTTGAGAAGGTTTCCATGACCTGATGGCCCAAATGAACAAGCCTATCAAAAAGAACGCGCTTGGCGGTAGGAGCATCATACCATTCGGTACGTACCACCCCCCATCAGTTGTTAACGCAAATATTTCCAAGCCAAATAGCTTACCGGAACCAAATAGCTCTCTAATGAAGCCTAATGCCAACAATATGGCGCTATAACCTAAGCCATTGCCAACGCCATCTAAAAAGCTAACGCCGGGTGAATTTTTCATTGCAAATGCTTCTGCTCGCCCCATTACAATACAGTTTGTAATGATAAGACCAACAAACACAGATAGCTGTTTACTACTTTCATAGGCGTAAGCCTTCAAAACCTGGTCTACAACGATAACCAATGATGCAATAATCGTCATTTGGACGATTATCCTAATATTGGTGGGAATAAAGTTGCGTATCAAACTAATGAACAAGTTCGAGAAAGCAGTCACTGCAGTCAGAGCTATACACATGGTAAGCGTCGTATTCAAGTTACTGGTAACGGCTAATGCAGAACAGATACCTAAAATTTGTAAGGCGATAGGGTTATTATCAAAAACCGGCTCTAAGAGTATCTTCTTTGTTTCAGTATTCACTTTGCTTTCACCTCTATTTAGACTTTCTAACCTTTATCTGCACTAACTATTGGGTCTGATTTTATCTAGATATTGCCCGTAGCCTTTGTTACCCATCCAGAACTTAATCAAATTTTCTACGCCTCGGCTTGTTAGTGTAGCGCCAGATAAGCCATCGACTTTGTACTCCGATCCAGGCTGACTGCTATCTACCGCGCCTTTTACTAATTTGATACCAACGGTTTTATCTTCTAAGAAGATCTGCTTACCAGGCCATATCGCTTTCCATTTTGGGTTATCCACTTCTCCACCTAGACCTGGCGTTTCAGCGTGCTCATAAAACCCAAGCCCAATCACTGTATTTAAGTCAGTTTCAAGCGCCAAAAAGCCATAAAGTGTTGACCATAAGCCATAGCCATGAACGGGTAAAATAACACTTTCTAATTCGCCCTCTGGAGAGTTAACTAAATATACCTCTGCCAAATTTGCACGACGCTTAATACCGGCAATATCTTCCTTAGGCTCCATCATAATGCTTTGATTAGGGTCCTTAGCAGCCTTACGGGCATTAAAATTCTCTTGGCCAGCAATGTAGTTACCAGTTTCTAAATCGACCACTTTAGTCTCAATACGCTTAAAAGCTTCATCCACTTTTTCCCTCGTCACTTTACCATCTGGCAGCATGCCGGCTGCCGATAGAATATTCTTCTTTTTATCAAGCGCTTTGTTCTCTTGTTGCACGGGTTTCAATACTACAGCCGCAGTAGATACAATGACTGAGCAAACGACGCAAAGTAAAAAGGCTACCAACAGGGTTCGCGATGTTGTTTCGTTATGCACTACGTAACCTCCTGCGCTTCACATTGGATTGAACAACAAAATAGTCAATGACTGGTGCAAATAAATTGGCAAATAAAATCGCCAGCATCATGCCTTCTGGGAAGGCTGGATTAATTACCCTAATGAGTACAACCATAAACCCAATCAAAAAACCAAAAATTAATCTTCCCATATCTGTATGGGCCGCTGACACAGGGTCAGTTGCCATATAGACCATTCCAAAGGCGAAGCCACCCAGCACTAAGTGCCACCACCATTGCATTTCAAACAATGGATTAGTTTCACTGCCTACAAAATTAAAGAGTGTAGCTGTAGCGAACATACCCAGAAATACGCCAAACATGATTCGCCATGAAGCAATACCGGTTAACAGCAATAAAGCACCGCCAATCAAAATTGCGAGCGTTGATGTTTCTCCGATACTACCTTGCATGTTACCAAGAAAAGCATCCAACCAAGTGATATTTGCGCTTGCTATACCTTCCATACCATCAATAGCAGCAATACCGAGTGCGGTTGGACCCGTGAAGCCATCTACAGCTGTCCATACTGCATCACCAGAAAGCTCTGCTGGATAAGCGAAGTATAAGAAGGCTCTACCGGTGAGTGCTGGGTTAAGGAAATTCTTGCCTGTACCACCAAATACTTCTTTTCCTAGAACCACACCAAAGCTAATACCTAGCGCAACCTGCCATAGGGGAATATCAGGCGGTAAAATAAGGGTAAATAAAATGCCCGTTACGAAGAAGCCTTCATTGACTTCATGACCACGCTTCCAAGCAAACAAACCCTCCCAGACAAACCCACATAAGTAGGTAACGATAAAAATTGGTACATAGTAAACAGCACCATATATCATGCAGTCCCAGATAGAGTAAGCATCTAAATCTGTTAACAAACGCAGTACTGAACCCCTTAGACCTGTTGGGGGATGCAAATCAGGGTTTAACATTAACTGAGACAGTGCTTGATAGCCTAAGTTGTACATCCCGTAAAAGACACAAGGCATCGCACATATCCAAACAGTCATCATGATTCGTTTCAAATCAATGCCGTCTCTGATGTGAGAACCACCATGGGTAACTATGGAAGGCTTGTACAGCATGGTATCGAACATCTCATAAAAGACATACCACTTGTGGTGCTTACCACCTTTTGAAAAATTTGGCTCTAGTTTATCTAGAAACTTACGTAATCCCATGAATTTGTTAACCCTCTTTTTCAATAATGGCCAAGTTCTCTCGAAGCATTGGGCCGTATTCATACTTGCCTGGGCAGACGTAAGTACAAAGTGCCAAATCCTCTTCATCTAACTCAAGGCAACCTAACTCAACGGCTGAATCCGTGTCTTTTACAATTAGCGAGCGTAACAGCTGGGTTGGCAAAATATCCAAAGGCATGACTCTTTCATAGTTACCTATTGGAACCATAGCACGCTCAGAGCCATTTGTTGTCGTAGTAAAATCAAACTTCTTAGCTGCATCCAAAGCAGATAAATATATTCTTGCAACAGAGTGCTTATCGGCTCCAGGAGACAAGTACTCTAGAAAGCCTCGCTCTCTACCTTCTTTCAATACCGAGACCTGATTATGATATCGCCCTAAATAAGCTTTGGCTCCATGAGCTATGCTACCGGAAAGGATGGAACCTGAAATAACTCTGTTTTCACCTTCTTTTAATTGATCTTTTGTAAGCAAGTTAGTGCAAGCGCCTAACCTTGTCTTGATCAGTCGAGGCTTAAGCACTTGCGGGCCAGCTAAAGAAATCACTCTTTTTGTGTAGATTTGCCCTTCCAAGAATAGATACCCATAGGCTATCACATCCTGATAGCCAATTACCCATACTTGTTTCGTTGGGCTGACAGGATCCAAATGATGTATATGCGTACCCGCCAAACCAGCGGGGTGGGGTCCAAAAAACTCAGCAACACTAACACCATCTAACACAGGTAATGATACACCAGGCTTTTTACATAGGTACACTTTACCTTCTGTTAAGTGCTTTAGTACCGCAAGGCCAGCCTCAAATGCTTCAGTTTCAGCATTAATAATGGGCACAGGGTCTACAGCCAAAGGCTGCGTATCGATTGCAGTAACAAAAATAGAGCTTGGCGCAGTATCTAGCCTAGGTACTTTAGAGA
>JAYPYM010000088.1:0-8674 GCA_038135915.1 Gammaproteobacteria bacterium | reverse complement strand
AGCCAGAGTCCACCAGTGTAGTAATCACTTGATCGCCTTTTAGTTCTAAGATCTCTCCTAGGCTGTAAGACTGAAAGGTTTCAGCTTCGTCACCTTCCAGCTCGATCTCTACCGATTCAAGCACTCTCTTATGGCCCCGATTGATGGCCTTGATGCGCCCTGCTCCGGGTGCTGTATATTTTATGCCTGGAGACTTTTTATCTTCGAACAAAACTTGCCCAAGCTTGACCTGATCACCTTCTTTAATACTCATGGTAGGTTTCATGCCAATGTAATCACCGCCAAGAAGCGCTACCTGATTCACTTCGATCTCTTCAACGCAAACTTGATCAGGCTCACCAGAAATAGGCAGGTTTAAGCCCTTTTTAATTTTGATCATAGATTCATGTTCCAGTTAAATTTCATTTTTTGAATAGAACAGTATTTCTCAAAGACAAGTGTAGCCGGACAACATTAATATTGAAGCAGAAAACAAATTTTTGCCCAGCAACTAGCTATTCAGCTTTTGGAAATTTTGGATATATTATCCCAGCCATTTGCTGTAGCAACCTAACCACCTGACAGCTGTAACCAAACTCATTGTCATACCAAATATATAGTACAGCACGCTCCCCGTTAACGATGGTAGATTCTGAGTCCACAATAGAGGCATGCCTAGAGCCAACAAAATCAGAAGAAACCACTTCGGGCGAATCAACGTAGTCGATCTGCTTTTGCAATGGCGAGTAAAGAGAAGCCTGCCTTAAAAACTCGTTAAGCTCGTTTTTTGTAGTAGCTTTTAGCAGGTTTAAATTCAAAATAGCCATCGACACGTTTGGTGTCGGAACTCGAATTGCATTACCCGTGAGCTTACCTTCAAGCTCCGGTAAAGCTTTTGCGACAGCTTTTGCAGCACCTGTTTCTGTGATAACCATATTCAGCGCTGCACTTCTACCACGGCGATTATTTTTATGGTAGTTATCGATCAGGTTTTGATCATTTGTGTATGCATGGACAGTTTCAACATGTCCACTTGAAATACCCCAATGATCGTTAACCGCTTTTAACACAGGGACAATTGCATTTGTCGTGCAGGATGCCGCCGATACTAGTTTGTCTTCTTCAGTCACTAGTTCGTTATTAACGCCAAAAACAATATTTTTAATATCACCTTTACCTGGTGCCGTTAAGATTACTTTATCTACACCCTTAGCTTCAAGATGCTGCCCAAGTGCAGCCTCATCTCGCCATACGCCCGTATTATCGACTACTAAAGCATTATTAATCCCATATTGGGTATAATCAATCGATGATGGGTTATCTGCATAAATTACCTTGATGTAGCACCCATTAGCAATAATTGCCCCTTCTTCTTCATCTAAAGTAATGGTTCCCTGAAATGATCCGTGTATTGAATCTCTACGCAACAGACTTGCTCTTTTTACAAGATCATTAGGAGACTTGCCTTTTCGTACTACAATTGCCCTCAACCTTAAGGCATCACCACCACCAAATTTCTCTAACAGTATTCTCGCGAGCAATCTGCCTATACGGCCAAACCCATACAAAACCACATCGCGAGGCTCAAGCGGTGATGCTTGATCTTTAAGCGCACCTCTTACTTCCTGTTTCACCATGTCCTCTAGAGCAACCGCCTCACCCTGATCAACCTTCGATCGATATAAATGTGCGAGCTTACCAATATCGATTCGGCACGGACCTAAGTCGAGTTTGCTAAGTATTTCTAAAATAGGTAATGAATCTGTAACAGAAAGGCCACCATCTTCAATTTGTCTAGCAAAACGATGCGCTTTAAGGATGGATATCACAGAACGATTGATAATAGGACGACTATAAACAGAAGTAACAACGTTTTTTTCCCGATATAACTTTCCAATTAAAGGGATCATTGCTTCTGCCACTGATTCTCTGGCAGTCCATACTTCAGTTGCTAATACTCGTTTTTCGTCTAAGTTCACTCTAAAACCTCGCAAGCTAGATTCAGTCGGGGCGCATATTATCATGTTTTGACGCGCCTAGTGCAAGACCAACTGAGCAGGAGCTCAGAGGTTTTTCTCATGATTTCGCCTTATGGCCAATCACACGGGTTAATTACCCGGAATCTTAGCCTTAATTCTATCAGCTCTCTTATGGGAATCAGGATGACTAGAGAGCAGCCCTCCCCCTCCACTACCTAATTTGCGCAGTGCAGTTACTGCGGCTTCAGGTGGATAACCTGATTTCAACATAAATGAATAGCCAAACTCATCTGCCTGAAGCTCTTCCTTTTGGGAGTACTGCGCATTGATAATCTTCTCCGATATTGCTCCGATATCTGAAAGAACTAGCTGACCAGCTTTTCCACCAAGAGAGCCAATGCCTTTTCTAACAGCAGACGTAGAGTAAGCAACTTGTGCTTTCTTTTTTGAATGTCCATGATAAACATGGCCAATTTCATGACCGATCACAAATAACAGCTCATGATCGGTCATTAAGTCCATGAGCCCTGAGTATACTCGCACTGTTCCATTAGCCATCGCAAAAGCATTTATTTGGTCGGCTATATAAACTTTAATGTCGAGCGGTATACCATTAATGGATGTATGCTTATTGGCTAATTTTGATAGCCGCTTTGCATATTTACTAGATACAGGTGCCAACTGATGCTTTTTATCCTGTACTTCTGCAGCATTATTACTCAAAGTAATAATTTGATCATCTGTCAGGGTTGCAGCCTTTACCGCATCCATGGCAGCAGCCACTGCAAGCTGTGAATCTACGCTTTCACAGCCATTTAGCGAAATATAAACGAGCACCAGTAAATAAAGTCGAAATATTTTCACCCCAAACCCCTAATATCTATATACATATATTACTTACAAGAAAACCAGACATATTTAAACTGGTTCAACCGGAAAGATCAACTGTTAATGGTTGTCACGAAAAACATCATTAATATAATGAGCAACTGCCTGTAACGCACGACAGCTTTCCTTAGTTGGAAACATCTGAAATACGTGCCCCATCTGATCGAAGCAATCCAAAGTAGCACCAATACTAAACTGGCTTGCTAGCTGTTTTAAGTAGATAGACTCTGTGAGAAAAGTATCTCGGGTGCCTGATTGTAAATAAAAACGAAAAGCTTTTTTAGATGCCGATAGTCTTTCAAATACCCTAACTGGATTATAGTGATCGACATACTGCTTAGAATGCATTTGAAAGACATGGTGAAAAATTTCCTTGACTTTGTTAGGGCAGACAAAAGCACATTTGGCTTTTCGCTCCAAAACCTTAATGACATCATAGAACCCAGAAATACCAACCATTGCATTGGGCAAAGGCTTACCAGCAACCATTAAGTCTTGTATCAAGCAAAATGCCAAATTTGCACCTGCAGAATCCCCTGCCAATATGACATTTTCCGGATCATAGCCCCAAACTTTTAACACGTGATCATAAACACTCATAGCATCGGCAAGCGCATCCTGATAGCTAGCCTCAGGAGCATGCCGATAATTAACAACCAGAATACCGACATTGGCATCCAGCTTATCCACTAAACCTGTCGTCATGCGTCGATGCGTGGCCGGCGAGCCAGCCACGTATCCGCCGCCAGGAAAATAGATTAACAGCTTCTCTGGTAACTTCGCCTGCTCAACCCAAACCGCTTCCGAGCGACCAATTAGCTCTGCTTCATTTGAGAATCGATCCCTAACTAGCCGAACAAACTCCCCATTCAAAGGCCGAATACTTGCTGCTGAGTGAGTAAAGAATGAAAGTGATGCCACTCGGTTCAAAACAGGCCTAGTGATATTTCCCAGCAGCGCTTCGTCAAGTGGGTGATATTTTATAACCCCATATTTAAAAGTTCTAAGGGCACCGCTGATAAGTTGAGCTTTAATTTTAGAGCTTCGTATTAAGGCATATTCCGTTTCGCCATCAATTGCCCGCCATTCTATGATATGATCATCAGCAACATAAGAGCGTTGCAAACCTTTAATCAAATTTAAATTCGTCGGGTGATCCATGGAAGTAATTATAGTGAATAGGACCAAAATGACTTAATTTTTCCACCTGCTTTATATATCATCGAAATCCTAACGTCATCCTGAAGATCAGCTGCAACTTGTCTGAAGGCAATACAGATAGCTATTTATTATATTTGTTTATGGATATACAGGCACTAAAAGCATTTAAAGCAATAGCAGACCTCGGCTCTTTTTCAGCAGCTGCAGACGCGTTATTTATCACACAACCGGCTATTAGCAAGCGCATTGCAACTCTTGAGCAACGATTGGGTGTCGATCTTTTCTACCGCGTTAATCGACAAGTAAAGCTCAGCCAAGCTGGAAACATGCTTTTACCTAAAGCATCGCTCATTATCAGAGAGGTAGAAAATGCTGAAAGAACGCTGAGCCATTACGGCGAGGAGAACATAGGCATTTTGCAACTTGGGATCAGCCATCACATTGGTCTGCACCGCCTACCGCCTGTGTTGAGAGATTATTCAAAGCAATACCCCAAAGTTAAGCTGGACTTATCCTTCGTGGATTCAGAAGCAGGGTTCAATGGTGTATTAAATGGCGATTTAGAGCTCGGCTTGGTTACATTACCGCCTATTAATGGTAAACCGGATATCAAGACCGCTGACACCAGCTACGACCTGACGATTAAAGAAATTTGGCATGATCCGCTTGAATTTGCTGTCAAAAAGGGCCACCCACTGAGTAAAAAAAGCAAGGTGTCACTGGAAGACCTAACCAAACTGGACGCGATCCTACCTAAAAAATCGACTTTCACCTATCAAATACTAACATCTAAATTTGCCAAGGCTGACCTAAATTTCATCAGCAGCATGAATACCAATAACTTTGAGACCATTAGAATGATGGTAAGCATTGGCCTTGGCTGGAGTATTCTTCCAAAGACCCTTATCGATGATTCATTAGCCGTATTACCAGTTAAAGAAAAGCTATCCAGAAGCCTAGGGTATGTGATTCACCCCAAAAGACCCCTTTCGAATGCAGCAAAATGCATGATAGCACTTCTAGAGTCTACCGCCTAAGCTCAGCATTTAGCGTCTACGACGAGGACCAAGCCTACGGCGACTGACTGTTTTTTCAGCAGGCTCATCTTTTAATTTTTCCACTAATTCTTTTAGCTTTTTATTTTTATCAATATCCTCAGATTTTAAGAATTTATCAACCACTTCATTTAACTGATGCGACCTTTCTTCATTGACCTCTAGCACATTAGCCAACTGGCCAACCACTTTATCTGGCTCATCGTTATCCATCTCTAACTTTCTGAACTCTTTTTTGGTTTCGATGAGCGTTTTGACCGCTTGCGCCTGTGCCACCTTGAATCTAAAGTCGTGCCCTTTAAGTTGCATCCTGCCCCCAAAATAAAAACCTATAATCACACTCAATAACGCCCAATACCCAGTTGGAATGGAACTTAGCGCCAGTGTTATTTTCGCAAAGTGTTCAGGGTTAATATATGCCAAGACAAAAATAAACAGGACTAAAATAACGATAACAGGTCGTACCAAACGATTAAACGCATCGGCTATAGCATCTACCAGCGTGCGGTTTTCTCTGTGATGAAACTCTGCTTGATAGGATTGCAATAGCGCCATCTGCTCGTCTGCAGAGCGCTGCGCATCTTTTTCAGAATTCGAGGTAAATACACCAGCCACTCTCTCTACTGCATTGGCTCCAGCATCGATAATGTTTGAAACAGGGTCTAACTTTAAACTCGGCATTTTCTATTCCTTATTTTTCGTTTGTCTGTTACCACTCAAAAAATATAACTGCAAACCAGCATTAGAATTTAAACAAGACAACTATATTGAAACATGACAACTATGCAATTTTTGGTAAAAATGCACGAACTCGATTCAACCAACCTTTTAAAAACACCAATTGTGACTCATCTGCCAGGACGATGTTCACATAAAACATTTGTCGCTCTTCCACTAAAGCAACAATAATCCACTCACCAAGTGATTCTACGCATGCCTCAGCCGCTGCTTTAGTTTTAGGCCCCATCAATCCATCTACTGCTAAAGGACCAAAACCAGCATCACTACAGACTTCTTGCACAAACTTTATAGCACGCCTTGGACCATGGTTCACCGCACAATCAAAGACTATCGGCTGAATGAGCTTGGGTAATTTATCAATACGTGGCGAGCGATAATAACGCAATTCATAAATATCTTTTGCAGTACCAATATCTAGGTTTTTCACATCCTCAATGGTAACCACACGCTCTAGAAATTTAGACAGGGTCGCTTGTGTGATACCAAACTTAGTCGGACCACCGCGATCAGAAGGATGATTCACATAACCACCCTCTAGTTTCAAAACATGATCAATCATTTCGTCAATAGATTTAGTCACTCAGGCACCCTCTAAAAGAAAAAGACTTACACACCCGTTCGATGGCCAAAAAAAAGCGGCCACTTCCGTGCAACCGCATCAAGTAAAACATATGTTTTAGTAGGAACACAACCTACAACTGGGTAACGCGCTTAAACTTTAAGCGCTCTCTAGTGGTGGCATGGTCAATTACCTTCAAACCCTGTTAACCACAAACTCTCAGGTAATCCTTTACACGCAACTGCCTGTGATTCACCACAAACAATAAATCTCTAGCACCCACACTTGCTAGACGATTAACGCGATAGAATACCTGTACACAAGAGCCAAACTCATCGATTAGTGGCATTATATCAACAGACGTCATTTTAACTCCCCTCCCAGGGCACACCTCTAAGTTAAGCTCGTTCACATACAGGTTTGATATTTTCACTTTGAAGCTACCCACAGCATCTGGGAAAACCCGTTGTCCAACTTGCTCTAGCGCGCTGACTCTTGGACCAAACTTAGAACACTCAGAAAATGTAAGAATATCTGACGCAATGACAGAAAAGGGCAAACGTTGAGTCATAAAATAGTCCTTGTATAACAATTTCATCGCCATCAAGTGGCAACTAGAGTAGCTGTAATATAGCGCCTACCAGTGAATCATGGCGCCAACAAAAGTTAGATTAAGATTATGAAAAAATACCATTCAGATAATACTCAACCCATAAGGTTCAGCATGCAGGATTAAATATGAACAAACTATGAACGGGATCAGAAAAGCTTAGATGTAAATAACAAAAAAAGGGGCCTGACAGCCCCTAATACGTATTAGCTTAAATGATTTATGATGCTTTATTAGGTATCGTGGGCGCATCCTTCTCAGGATTAGGGAACTCAGCCCCATGTTTTGCAATCCACTCAATCGCGGCCTTCTGACTGGTTAGCCTGCGCCCCTCACTTTCTTTAATTTCTTTTTTATACTGCTCGATATGGCAAACCTGCTCCACCATCCTCACGCGAAACGCATCATTTGGGCTGACAAATTCAATACCGACAGTGTAACCAGTCGAGCCCCCCTCAGCATCTTTCGGTTTCGGATCACACCATTGCACAATACCTTTTACTTTAAATACCGGCTTAACTGAGTTAATCGTAACTTTTACGACCCCACCGATAGAAAGGTAGTCTGGCGTATCAAAACAGAGCCCACCAACACTGACATTATTTAACTGTAGGTTCATCTGTTTAGGGTTAGATTGCGGAACCACTTTAATTGGAATACCTGAGGGATGCCGAATATAATCTCGAGAAGTCGACATATTTACATGCTCAGTGTTAGTACCCATAACTCATAATCCCTTGTTGAGATACCTTTACTTAAGTAGTAGTCAAAATTCTATCAAGTATCAATCCCAATTGAGTCAAGTTATAAGCACATTATTTCATTATGATTCGCTTTTTCATAATGCTAGGTTTTGAAAAAAAACTGACCTAGTTTCCATTCAAATGGCCAGCAGCAATTGTTTGGCAGTCTATGATCAAAATTTGATCTAAATTGACATTAATCCTAACCACCCTTATTGGTCTAAAACTATAAATAAGGAACGAGATTTGCAGTTTACTATTTGATCACATTAAAACATTAGAAAGCATATACCGGCTCATCAAGCATGCATTGGGCCACAAAGTTAATGATTTTTGAGTACGAGCAAGAAATATGAAAAAGCCACTAGATACCCCTAAGCAACAAGATACTATGAAAACAAATAGCACCACTCAATCAGGTGATATCAATAGAAACGCTCTAAACCCAAGCGAGCCCCTGAATGCTCTCTCACCTAAAGACCCTATTAACAGCGCAAAAAGTGATAAGCGAAATGAATACCAACAAAAAAGCATGGTCAATACCAAGCGCATTCAAGATAATATAGAGGAAGCGCTTTTCAAAGATGTAGGTCGACTCATCCAAAAAGAACCGAAAAAAACACCACCAACAAAATCAGCCAAACTCAGTCCGTATCAAGCTTTTAAGGAAAAAGATAACCTACCCACGTTAACAAACCCCGTTTCGGACGAGTACCGAAGAGGCTGGATTGAAAGCAAGCTAGAATATCTCAAAAATAACCGTAACATTTTAAATCGAGCGGAAACTAAAACCGAATTGGCAAGCTCGTTACTGGCTGAAGCGGATAAAGCTCAGAAAAAGGTCTCAGCGCTTAAAGAAAAACACGAAGACTTGAATAACAAAACAGAAAAAATGCTTGAGCAAGTTAACGCAGAAATACACCAAGTAAAATCGGTTAACCAAGAAACACATCAAATCA
>JAYPYM010000087.1:1445-15876 GCA_038135915.1 Gammaproteobacteria bacterium | reverse complement strand
AGACATCCAATGATAAGTGAGCACCGTCGTCAAAAGGGTCTAGTACCAAACTAAGGCTCATGTCTTCACCTTGAGATTTAAGCCTGGGTTGATGAAGGTAATCCTCCACTATGCCATGGGACTGAGCATGTGACATCCTAATATCTAATGTCGCTAGATCTGCGTCACCTGGCCGATGTCGAGTCGTTGCCAAATGCAAGCGAGCCGATTCAATCACTACACCCTGAGGAATATCTATTTCTTTGAATCTCAGGACAGATACATGAGCTGCTTTAGAAATGTCCAAAGTGCTCTGATCTAAGGTTTTCTCACCATTTACTTGGTTCATCAAAAAATCATATTCAGAAGATTCTATGGGATAGTTTCTTTGATAGATATGTGCATCAGGGTGAACCGAATCATTTGATTCTTGCAGGCCAAGTATTCTATTTTCTTCTACTAAATCAATACCGGGTAGCCCCATGACAGACAACGATAGACTCATATGATCTGGCAAAGCCTTCAAGGCTGCCCTTAGGTGTGTTTTAACACGTGTAATACTTTGTTTTTCTGGCGGAACACGAACACATTGATGCAAAGCATTTTGCTGTGCTTCACATTTCATCCAAGGTGATATCTCCACTAGCCAAGTCACCGGGTTTGGTGTTGATACTGCATTCAGCTGATGCAAAACATCAATATCAGCAGAATATACCGGCGTCAGACACCAGGCGTAAACAGGCATAAAGAAGCGAAACATCAACTTTACATTGATCAAATGCTTCATGTGAATAAGAAATTTTCTACTGGTTACAGGCATTTTCAGGTAAAAACTCACCTTCAATAGGTCCTAAGATATTCCACACTTGAAAATGCTCAGCACGCTTACTGGTGGGGCTTGATAATTCAGCAATACTCCGTGTTTCAAATTCATAATCAGCAAAGGTGTTCACCTCATAACCTACCGCTGGACGAGCAGTACAAAACCTTGTATCCCTGCTAAATGAAATATCGAGATGATTTATTTGAATAAGATCTAATGCCTGCTTCGCGCCTAAATCGCACCCTGATAAAAAGTTAGATTTTGTCCCCTTTAAATCACTTACATGAGTCAGCTGTTGCCAGGAAAAACAGGTCGATTCTGAGAGAAACTGATTCAATGTATAGTCTGTAATATTTTCCAGTGATTGATCCAATAAATAAATAGCCTGACCATGACTCACAATATCAGCTTCTTGCCGAGCAATCTCTAACACCCCAATACCAATCAATCCCGAGAGCAACGAAATAATGAGCACCATAGGCAAGGTGGCACCTTTATGTTTACTCGCCATAATTGCTAACAAAACTCATCATATTAACCATTGGTTGCAATCAGTGAGCGTCTAACATTCCTTAACACTACTGTTGTCTCAAATCGATGCCGTATTTTTCCATCCTGAGAGCTGGGGTATTCACGATCCAATAGATGAAGACTAGCATTCATAACCATATCATCATGATTTTTTTTCAAAAAAGATAAGTCACTTGAAACTAGAAAGCCAAGCCTCACACTTAACACTTTATGGAGGTCTGGATTTACTTGATCTGCTGTTAAATAGGCAACAACAAATGAATTTCCTTCATCGTATTGTTCTTCGCCTGGTATTCCCTGAGGGTTTCCAACACCATAGAGTAATTGAAAGCTATCCACACCTTCAATAATTGCATGCGCCATTGATTTTTTCACTGGCTTAGTCTGCTTTTCATCACTATACGCCCAATATTCGGTTCGACAGATTAAGCGTTGATCTTTCACATAATAATGACTACTCAACCTTGTATTCGGCACCACCGAAACACCTAAACAATTGTAGTCTCCCGATGTCGACATTCTATTCAAGCCTAACTCATCGTTATCACCTGAGAGAGATGCGGGTTTAGCTTCCTTAGTCACACCCCAATCAATAGCCGAGCTCGAATGTTCTAGCCCATGACCTGCCAGCTGCAAATCCGTAGTTAAAAAATATAATCCAAACCTGCCTGATTCTTGTATCGTTGAAGCATCTGTCAGCAAATGGTAGATACGCCCATGGGAAACCCACAGCTGAGTTGCTGCAATCATTAATACGCTGCCCAGCAGCATAGCCACCATTAACTCTACCAAAGACAATCCTGCTAACGTGCTGAACAAGCATAGGCGCGGGTATAGATTAGAGGGCATCATCCCGCACTCAACCAAAAGGGCATATATACACAGTGTGGACCAGCACTATATACCAATGCTTTTTCACCAGAAGCCTTAAAATCTAAATCTTTAAAGCAAGCATTAGCTGGGGTTTTATGCCAGGTTAGCACAATACAGTAGATATTAATGTTTGCTGAGCCACAGGCTTGAAGACTCAGCTCAGCATCTGTCAACGCATCATCAGCACGCAAACTCATTTCTAGAATGTCTCGCCTGGCACGATCTTCTAACGTGCACAAATGATGGTTTTTTCCAGCGCTTTTCACACAGCTTTTACTAGCCCCTAAGCTGCCCACATTTGGCCTATTTGATTGAGTCGAAAACGCCAAATAGTAAGCGCTGAGATTACCGCTAGCATGCATTCGAGAACGCAACTCGTTAACAATCTGTAATGCTGTCTCACGCTGATGAACAGATTGTGTTAGCTCTATGCCTTGAAAGGTTGCCCCAGCATAACCTAATATGCTGACGCTTAAAATCATCAAAGAAATCAAGACTTCGAGTAGCGTTGCTCCTTGTAAAGCATCACGACTGAATAAGGGAAGACTGGAAAACTGAAATCGAGCTACATACAACATAAACTACTAGCTAACAACGTGTTATAGTCAGATTTTTGATGCTCACCTTTAAGTACAACACCGAAACTCTGTATAAAGAGGACTGCATTGTACCTTTTGCTACAGAATATTCAAGATGAAAACCTAGTTGACAGTACGGCTTGAATTATACTAGCCTCACCCTAACACACTCATACAATAAGTCATTGATATATAACCCTTTCAGAACTAAATTTCCATCACAATTGCCACAGGTTCGAAATCATGCAATCAGCACTTCAGCGAATGACACCTTTAAAGGATTGGTACCTTAATCGTTGGAGAAAAGAAGATGGCAGTTTTAATCAACATCATATTCAAATTGTCACACCTAACCAACGGTTAGCTCGCGTGCTCAAAGATGCCTGGGGTCAGGTCGACCAACCGCAAAGACAAATTGAATCATCTAACACCTGGCTACAACCCGACATTTACCCACTGAATCTTTGGCTAGAATTACATTGGAATCGCTTTAAGAAGACCAGACTGCTGACCCGTCACTCACACCATGCTCTGCATAAAAAATTACAGCTTCTCAGCAATCAACAGTCCCTGAGCATATGGCAGCAAATCATAGAAAACGATACTCATTTGGAAAACACCTTATTCAACGCTCAGCAAATTGCACCGCTAGCATTGAATACCTATCAACTAATAAGAACTTTTGAGCTATCTATCAATGAAGCATTTTCATCCCAAACCTTTACCCAAGACAACCTTGAAAGCAGTCGATACAAGTCTTGGCACCTTTCGTTTGAACGTATATGCAAAGAAAACTATTGGCTCACACAAACTGACTTGCCGCACTTTCTTGGTGCCCATTATTTTTCTGATCCTGAACAACCATTAAGACATTTAGGCCTGTATGGTTTTCAAGAATACACACCCTATCTTAAAACTTTGCTCAATCAACTAGAAACACACGACATTAATGTAGAACATTTAAATTTATCACCTCTAAAACAACAACTCAGCACCTCAAAGGTCTTTGAAAATGAGATAGACGAGCTAAACGCTGCGTTAATATGGGCAAAGGAAAAAGTAAGCAGCTCAGAAAAGCGAATCAGTATCGCTATTGTCACACCGAATCTAACTGAGCGCAGAAGCGAAATATTAAACGCCAGCGCAAATATATTTAACTCAAATTACCCGTTCTTTATTGAAGACAAACGTCACGTCCTATCCATCAATGTTTCGGCAAGCCAACCACTGATTCAATACCCCTTCATTCAACAAAGCTTAAATTTACTCCGTATGGCACTTGCAAAACAGGACACCATTACATTCACTAATCATTTAATCTCTCGTTATTGGAAATGCAGTTTGCCTTTGGAAAAAAGATTTGAAATTCGGCATCATTTAGGTCAAATACGACCTAGAACCATCAGCCTTACGAAATGGCATGATTTACTGAAACAGAAACACCTGGCCATAGACGAGCTATCTTTGTTCAGCAAGACCTTTTCTACCCAGCATGTTCAATCAAACCAGTCTCTATGCCACTGGAAATCTTTTATGCTTGATGTCTTAGCATTCTTCGGCTGGCCTGGACCAGAACAGCTAGACAGTGAAGAATACCAGCTATGGCAGACCTTTCTCTCTATCATCAATAGCTTTCCGGATCAGTTTATTCATTTAAATCATCAGCGTAAGTCAGTAAACTACGCTCAAGCTATCGAAGCACTGTCCTTCATAGCAAGCCAAACCGAATACCAACCTCAAGCCCTGAGCAACCAAATCCAAATTCTTGGCAGCTTAGAAGCTGGAGGCATTCCCTTTGATGCGGTATGGCTGTTAAGCATGCACGATCAGCAATGGCCTTCCAGAGCAAAAGCAAATCCATTTATTCCTATTCATATTCAACGCCGATTTAATTTACCTCACGCTTCAGCGAGCCGAGAAACTGAATTCACGCTCACTTACTTTAAACAAATGATGTGCAGCGCAGAAGAAATCATTGTTAGCCACGCCCAATATAAAAATGAACAACCACTGTCTATCACACCACTCATTAAACCATTTGTTCACACGATAAATGAAGACATCCAGCTCTCTAGCACCCTATCAACGCCTCGTACGGCCTACGAAAGGAGTAGCCTATTATCCAGTGAATCGACACACGAAACCTTACTGGACAACCGAGGCTCACCTACCCCCAATAACACGCATTTACCTGGTGGTGTAAGCCACTTTAAAGAGGCTGCTCTCTGCTACTTTCGTGCTTATGCGCGTTACAGGTTCAACTTACCTGACAAAAACAACTATGGCCAAGGGCTCAGCCCGGCGGAGCGGGGCAACCTAGTGCATAGTGTGCTTGAACAGTTCTGGAAGAAACATCATCACCAAGAAAATCTACTCAGCATTGATTCAGAACAGCTCAAATCAGAGATAGAACAACAGGTTACCACTACGATCAGGCTGCTACTCGGACAAGATAAAGCATTCATTTCCAAAGCCTACCTCAATCAAGAAATAAAACGCACTACCCACTTAATTTGCAGCTGGCTGGAACAAGAAAAAGCGCGCACCGCGTTCGAAGTGATCTCCGTAGAAAAGCCACTAGCATTTAGAATTCGTTCGTTGATGGTCAAGGCGCGCATCGATCGAATAGACAAAATCGAAGTAAATACACAGAGTAAAGAGGCAAGCATACTGATCGATTATAAAACAGGTGATGTTAGCCTATCCAAATGGCTACCCAACAAAATGATAGACCCTCAGCTACCTATCTACCTATGTTATGCAGAACCAAATGCAAAAGCGATTGTATTCGGCCAAGTCAAGCCAAACCAACATCGGATGCTTTGGCAAGGTGAAGATACCCTTGCCATATATGAAAATAAGACACAGCGTAAACAAAAAGGTGTAGATTGGCAAACAATCAGAGCTCAATGGCAAACGCAGATTGAAATCCTAGCAGAAGGTGTAGAGGCTGGATTAGCAAATACCAATCCCTTGCATGGCAGTAAGACCTGTAGTCACTGCGCTTACCAAGGACTATGTCGCATTAGAAAAACTGAACTCACGAGTTAACATCAACTATGCTTGAAAAAAACGAAGACTTTTCTGCTCGCTCAGATGCAATCGACATCAACCAAAGCTGCATCGTACAAGCACCAGCTGGTTCAGGAAAAACTGAACTATTAACACAGCGCTATTTAAATCTTTTAGCAAACGCTGTTGAAGAACCAGAAGAAATTATCGCTATTACCTTTACTCAAAAAGCAGCGCAAGAAATGCGACACCGCGTCATCACCTCACTTCAACGCGCGCTTACCCTATCATCACAACCTGCTGAAGAACCAGCCCGGACTAACTGGGCACTGGCAAAGTTAGTATTAACTCGCTCCGCTGAGCGGCATTGGCATTTGCTAGATAACCCTCAGCGATTAAATATTTACACGTTTGACGGTTTAGCGCTTAATATTGTAGAGCAATTACCGCTACTATCAAAACAGGGCCATCAAGTCAGCATTTGTGAAGATCCAGAGCCATTATACAAGGAAGCTATTCAAAATATGCTCTCTAGCATGGACTCTGACACTCAACTGCAGCCAGCCATTCTGTCACTTTTGAACCTGTTAGATAATCAAATTGATCGATTCAGTAGATTTATGATTGCACTACTCAGCCGTCGAGATCAATGGGTGAATCATCTCATACCCTACTACAACCATCCGGCTCTTTGGCGAGATCTGCTGACTCAGAGCTGGCAAGAAGTCGAGTCTTATTACCTAACGATGACAGCCAGCTTTTTTAGCAACAAAACAACACTCTTCAAAAGCATCTGCGCATCTGCTCGGTTTGCACTATTAAATTTACCAGATAGCTTTTTTGAAAACCAAAGTATTTTTTCATCTACCTCCAGGCGCGATATACAGCAAGCGTTTGACACTGAACCGGACCCCGCCCAATTATCTTGTCATGCTTGGCAATTTATCGCCTTGCTATTCACACGAAAAGATGGGAGCAAACGCGCTTGGCGTACCGCAAGCGCGCAAGGCATCGCTGCCCGCATCGGTTTTCCAACAGCCAACAAAACCCTCAGCAAAGACGAACAAACTCAGTATAAGCAAGCAAAAATAGCCATGATTGAATTGGTAAAAGAGGTGTCTCAATACAATCAGCTAAAAGATCATTTTGCTCAACTGCTTTCACTGCCAGACAGTGATTTTTCTGATACCCAATGGCAGCTCATGGAAGCATTATTAAAGGTATTACCCCATGCACTGGCAGAGCTTGAAATCGCCATGCGGACACTGAATAAGCGAGATTTTACCGCTGTAGCCCTGGGCGCACTAGGTGCTTTGGGAGATGCCGATACCCCATCAGATATCCTTTTAAAACTCGATTATCAAATTAAACACCTGTTAGTGGACGAATTTCAAGACACCTCTATTACGCAATTTCAATTAGTTGAACGCCTAGTGAGCAATTGGATACCAGACGACGGACGATCTCTTTTTATCGTAGGTGACCCGATGCAATCCATCTATCGATTTCGAGAGGCAGATGTATCGCTGTTTTACAAAGCACGTAGAGAAGGCATCGGTAATGTGAACCTTAACGACCTGCGCCTAACATTGAACTTTAGGTCTAACGCAAACTTAATCGAATGGTTTAATACTTGCTTTAGCCAAATCTTCCCAAAAATGCCAGACTCATTCATTGGCAGCGTATGCTATGAGGTCGCAGCTTCTCTTCAGGCAGTCACTACGGATAAAAAGGGTACACCAACCGACAGTACAAGCTACCACATAGAAGGGGATGCTCGATCTCAGATGCAGTCGATATCCAACGAAATTAAGCAAATTATTGTCGATCAACCTGACGCTTCGATCGCTGTGCTTGTTCGTAACCGATCGCATACCCAACACTTATTTCAATCACTCAGGTCCAACAACATTAGCTATCATGCAACTAACATGGAACAGCTGGATGATTTACCTGAAATTTTAGATTTAGTCAGCCTAGCAACAGCTCTCTTCGACTGGCACGACTCATTAGCTTGGGTTTCTCTACTGCGCTCCCCTTTCTGTGGGTTAACACTGAGCAGCATCCAAGCCATCATTGACCAGCTAAAAGAAGAAGGCATCTCGCTCGCTTGGCCTTATTTAGCACGGGCAGAGAACAATCAACTGCTAGATCAGGACAGCATATTTCGTCTCAGCAAATTCAACCAACGTATCAACCACCAACTGCAATTTTTTGGCAAAGTATCAGCTCGAAGGCTCATCTCTAGTACATGGCACCAACTCGGTGGACATATTGACCTAGACACATCTACACAGCCGGACATAGATACCTTTTTTGACCTTGTCGATACTTTCGATGAAGGCGGCTTTCTAGACACACAGCAACTGTGCATAGCAATTAAACAAGCCTATACGAACCGAGTACCTAAAGACCCCAACCCAGTACAAATCATGACTATTCATAAGTCTAAAGGATTGGAGTTCGACTATGTCTTTATACCGCAACTTGAAGCCAGCGGCAGGCCAGACGATCCTTCATTGCTATTATGGCAATATTCACTACTACCCAACGAGAAACCAATACTCTTAATGGCACCCAACAAAGGTGTTGAACATCAACAGAGCGCCAAGTATGAGTTTTTGACAAAAACCAAGCGCGAGCAAGCACAGCAAGAACTGATTCGTCTCTTTTATGTTGCAGCCACACGAGCCAAGGAACATTTGTACCTCTATTCTTCTTACCGGGAACGATCGGATAAACAGGATACGATACTAGGTCTATTAGCAAACCAGACAGCATATTTGGCTGCAAAAACCCTCTACGAAGAGCTATTGCCTACAGAGGCTGAACAACTAACAGCAGAGGAAACCAATCTTCACCAAGCAGACAGCAGCCTTTACCGACTCAAGATGGAAGCTTACCAAGATTGGCATCACCAAGTGTCTACGCGTCTAACAAATGCAACCCATCATCTACCGAAGTTATTCGACAATCCTATTATTGACCTGAAACTTGTCAACCAACGCAATCAAGACCAGAAAGTTGCCACTCAGATCGGCACCTTAGTACACGATTGGATGGATAACATCGTTAAGTCAAAAGCGCCTTGGGATCAGGCCCTAATGCTTGATATTGAAACAAAGCAGCATATAAGAAATGAATTCGTCAGCAATGGCATCGCCCCTGAAGAACTAGAAAATGCTATAGCATTCTTTTGTTCTGCTATAGAAAACATCCGAACTGAAACAAAGTTAAAAAAACTCATCACGGAATCTGATCAAAATAACTTAAGCGAGGTCAGCATCAGTTACAATGAAAAGAACAAGGAAAAGTATCGAACACTAGACTTCTTCACGATAGATGAAAAAAATCAAATATGGATATTAGACTACAAACTATCGCTTTCCTCTGAAACAAGCGAACAAATTAAAAACAGAAAAAGCTTTACTGAATATAAAAAACAATTAGAAGACTATGCATCTCTCGTATCTCGACCTAGTTTTATGTCTCAAATCAAACTGCTAAAGCACACCAATAGGCTTCCAACCAAACCAATCATCAATTGCGTACTCTATTTCCCCTTGCAACGATTTTGGCACCAATGGGCGCCAGAGGTATCTGCGCCTAACACATTTGATCATCTTAGGGAGCATTCTGATCTATCATCGAGCTAATGACAAATTTAAGGCCTAAGCGACACTTTGTCGCTCCTGCCGCTGAACAAAAAGAATAAAATCTGAAAGCTGTCTCTGAACGTGAGGACTTTGGTTAACGAACCTAGCGCCTACATTAATGCAGTTTCTTTCTTCATGCCACTTGACTCGCTTGATCAGCAAGGAAACTCTCAGCACTTCTTGACTGCTTAGAAACAAATTAACTTGATCAATCCTCATTTCAGGGTGAAGCTTTTCAAGCCACTCATCCGTCAGCTCAAAAGAAAGGCCAGTTACCGACAAATCTTTTAATGAGCACCATTGTGATTGATTGAAAAAGGATATGCCAGGTTCAAAATCAGCGAAATGCTCAAAGACTAAACGATAGTGATCTCGACGCTGCTTTTTCTCCATCTCTTTGGGCCAATCGATTAAAATTCGATTCTGCACAGGGTCTAGCTCATGGCCAATCAAATGCGTGTTGAAATGCATTCTTTGAGGCGACTCTTTAATAGTCACACTTAAAGGCAGCCCTGGCCACCAATGAAAGTCGGTCGGCAGACCAAATGGCTCATCTAACACAATCGTCCGTTCATCAAGGTTCACATCTAATATCGCGCTCTGATATTGCTGTTCATCGCTGCCTAGCTGTACCCAAGCAAAGTGCTGTTTACTCTGAACACGCTTTAATGCTTGATACATATTCATTTCTTCATCTGAGCAGCTTGTTTTAACGGGTATCATCTTACGAAATGATTGTATGTATTGACCAATTTTCTTTAGCATCAGATGGCTTCTTAGGTTCACAAAAAACATTCAAATTTTCTATCAATTAAAATGCAAGGCTCACGCCAAACCATTTCGTTAGTCATCAGCATCGGCTAAAATAGACTAAAAGAGGGTGCTCAATTAGCCAAAAGAAGCCTATATGAAATCAAATCCAAATGGTTGTAGCCATTGCGATCAAGAAACAGAGAAACTAAACGAGTTATCATCAGTTAAATTGCTGGCACAACTTGAAACAGGCTGGGTTATTTTAGAAAAGTCTACGCCTCAGCTAACAAAGACTTATCAAGTAAAAAATTTTTCTGCCGCTCAGACTTTTGCCAATCAAGTTGGCCAGCTTGCTGAGGAGGAGAACCACCACCCAGCTATTTTAATTGAGTGGGGGCAAGTAACGCTCTATTGGACAACTCACCGTGTCAATGGCCTCACCTTATTGGATTTTGAAATGGCAGCCACGTCTGACCTTATATTTTCTGACTTAGCCACCACCGGCCACTAACCTTGCTTTTACTTAGATAAAATTAAAGGGTTTAGAGGCCTATAAAAAACAGGTATAGCGTTGACTATTTGATATCAATACAATATTATTACCCTCATTCCTAATAATAAGTAAAGTCAGAGGTTTCTATAAGATGGTCAGCTTCACCAACCCACTTAAAAACATCATTACAAGCTACAAAAGCAATACACAGTACCAAGCCCTCGATGATACGGATAAATCATCCACAAATAGTGATGATAGCGTAAGCCTTAAAAGCATAGAGAAAAAAGATGGCCCTAAACAAAAACTAAAATTATTCAACTTAACCTCTATTAGTTTTGGGAAAAATAACTCGAAGCAAACATTTTTAACATCAACATCACCTAACTCTGGATATTCATCTGATCTATCCATAGCCAGCTCAGATTTCTCTTATCACGAACATCCACTACAAACATACCCGTTAGAAATTGGATGCAGCTCTGACGAATTCGAAACTGCCAGTGACGTTTCCATTGGAGATAACTACAACCCACAGAGCGTTGTCGATAGCTTTGAGCAGGGGATAACAGCAAGAGAACAAAAAGCCTAAGATGTATCTTCATCTAAGATGCTAGGCTAGTATTAGCCAGCCTATCAAAACTAGAAACCCGCCCCTAATCATGAGGCGGGTTTCTAATCTACTACTACACTATATCTAACTTATTTTATTCAAGCCACTAATTCATCTGTACAGTTTCAGCATCTGAATAACTTCCATAGACACCATCAGAATCAAAGGCAAGAATCTGATACTCCCAAGTACCCGCTGCATTCAAGTAAGATGCACTTAACTGGAAGGTCACATTATCTACTGTTGGATCATTCACTCGGTATGTGTATTCATCACCTGTATCAAGGTGTCTGAACCGTAACTGGTAACCATCAATTTCACTGAGCTCTAACACATTTCCATTTTCCCTAAGGTCTGGAATGTTCCAAGATACTGTGAGCCTAGAAAACTGAGGCGCTTCAGTTTCATTGGTTTCGCCACCTGAGCCCGAGGCTTCACGATCATTTGTTGAGACAGTATCTCCACCATTATCCGCAATCTCTTCATTGAACGTTTCATCCGACTGCTCTTCACTAGTAAGCTCTTCATTTAACGACTCGTCTCCCGATGAATTTTCCTCATTAGAGGCTGTACGAGAACCACTGGTTTCTTCAGTGTTTGCATTTTCAGGTAATGTATCTTCTTGATCAGATCCTCCGGATGTTGTAACTATCGCGTCGTCGCCAACGTCCGAAAGAGACGTAACAGTACCATCATCATTCGTGGTGACAGCACTTAAGTTATCCATAATCTGTTCACCTATTTCTTCTGCAGCACCGCCGCAGCCTGTAACAATCAATACTGGGAGAATCACTGACAAGCACTTTAATAACTTCACAATCTTTACCCCACTACTACTTCTACTACTAAAACTGCTACAGCTATTAGCTTTCGCAATCACCTAATGGCATTAAAATATTGAAACACTCTTAGCATAGGTAAACACTGGAATGCCTTTTTGGTACTATTTCTCAAAAAAGGAAGTAAATGTAGTTATTTTTTATTGGCAAATTGTTAATCTATGTAAATAGACACTTTGACTATTTCAAACAAATTAGGGATTTATAGAAAATACTTTGAAAAAGAGTTCCGTATACTCGGGCGATGTATCCCACTTCTTAATCTACTAATTTAAAAATGACAAAACGGAAAATATTTGTATGCAGCCCTCTAATTCAAAAACACCCATGATCATTAGCCTTGATTACGAGCTTTTTTTTGGGCCAAGTGCAGGTACGCCTGAAGCTTGTCTCATTGAACCCACTCAAGCCCTCATCGACGCTCTCAAACCCTTTAATGGGAAACTAACGCTGTTCGTAGACATTGGCTACCTAGTAAAAATAAAATCCCTACTGAACAAGCAACCTCATTTAAAAAACACCTACGACTTAGTTGCCAACCAATTAAACAGACTCAGCCTATCAGGCCATGATTTACAATTGCATATCCATCCACACTGGGAAGACACTCAATACAAAAATAATATGTGGGACTTCAGTAATACACGCTTTAGATTACAGGATTTTAGTCGAGAAGAAATTGCCGACATTTGTCAAAGATATCAATCAGCACTCGAAGAGATTTCAGAGCAGCCCGTGTTTGCATTTAGAGCAGGTGGCTGGTGCCTTCAGCCATTTGACAATATTCTACCAGCCTTTAAGAAACTAGATATTTGGCTGGATTCAACCCTGTTTAAAGGTGGTGTCTCTCATGACCCAAGCCGCGGATATGACTTCCGCAAATATCCAAATAAGACTAGCTGGCGATTCTCAACAGACCCAACAGAAGAAGATACAAGTGGTAACATGCTTGAGATACCTATTAGCAGCTTGCCCCACTCTCCTCTATTATTTTGGAAAATGCTTTGGATTAAAAAGTTTGCATCCAACAAAAAACTGCTGGGTTCATTTGGCGACGGCAGTGTCATGCCTCAAAAACTCAGTTACTATATCGAACGATTAACCCGAACCACTTTCGGCCCAGCATCCATAGATGGTGTGAAAGCAAGCACGTTACAACAGGCCTATGCATATCACATGAAAACCAATTCAGAGGGTTACTTTAATGTGATGGGCCACCCAAAATCTTTATCAAAATATTCCATCCAAGCACTCGCAAAGTTTTTAGAGGACAAGCGGGAAATCGACAGCATCACTTTTAAAGACTTGACCCACTTAAAGGCGGATCAATAGACATCATTCATACAGAAAGGCACGCTACAGCTATACTGCACCTTCACCCTTTAAAATAACAGGCAATGTTTTGAGCAGAATCTTTAGGTCCAGCGCCAAAGACCAATTATCGATATACTCTAGATCGAGTGCTAACCATTGATCAAATCCTAAGTTACTACGACCAGATATCTGCCAAAGACAGGTGATGCCAGGCAACACACTAAAGCGTTTATGCTGTATTGCTTTATCAAAGTGATCCACATCACGCAATGACATGGGCCGAGGACCAACCAATGTCATATGCATTCAATAGTTGGGGCAGCTCATCTAAACTGGTTTTTCGAATAAACCGACCGACACGCGTAATTCTCGGATCATTAGCGATCTTAAAATTAGGGCCCTCAGCCTCATTCAAGTGCTCAATCTCTTTCATTCTTGCTTCAGCATCCACCACCATGGATCTAAACTTAATCATCGAAAACACACGTTTTCTAAAACCAACTCGGCGCTGCATAAAGAAAATAGGACCCGGGTTATCAAGCTTAATAGCTATGGCGATCGCAATAAAGACAGGCAAAATCAGTGGCAACGCCAAAAGAACAGCCAATATATCAAGACATCTTTTTAATAACAACGCATGCTCGTTTTGTAAAACAGGCAAGTACTCCAGCAAAGGCACATTAATCCTAGTATCTAAACGCAACCTTCTAACATCGAATGGATAAATATCCGTCATCATTTTTACTGCAATACCTTGTTGATTACATGCACTAAACACCTCTTCAACATGTACCAATTGCCGCCTGGGTACAGCCACAATCACTTCATCGACAACCTTTGAGCTCAATATTTCATCTAGATCTTTCAAATAGCCCAAAAAATCTCTCGTATCACAAAGCGCAGCACCATCGTCTTCATTGACTTCAACAAAACCTACAATATCAACACCCCAATCTGAAGACTTAAA
>JAYPYM010000087.1:0-1435 GCA_038135915.1 Gammaproteobacteria bacterium | reverse complement strand
TGATCTGCCAATTGAACCGCTCTTTTACCAGTACCCACCATCAAAATTTGTTTTCTAAAAGTAGGATCATATTGTTGCTTATGTAAGTACCAGCGATATAACAGTAGTCGTAACAGAAAGCTCGCGCTCGCTCCAAGCAAAATGGCAAATAACACAAAAGCTCTCTGAACCGAATATGAATCTGAAAGAATAAAAGTGACTAGCAATAAAGAACCTAGCGCAAATAAGGCCGCGCTAATGGAAATCATTAACTGCCTATATGGATGAATGCTCAGCGTTGAGTAAGCGCCACCATAAGCTTGCCCGCAACAAAAAGCAAAAGCCAGACCGACCCCAAGTATAATACTCGGGACATCCAACACATCACTAAAAATCATAGGCTGATGAACGATCAAACCGGACAGAAGCGTTGCCAAGGTAATGACCGTAAAGTCTAGAATAAAGACAAGTCTCATTAAATGCTGGGAAGGTTGATTAAACATACTCATAAATTTTACCTGACTGTCTTTACTCCTAAATGAATTATTATTTCTGAACCATTCAAAGTGATTGGCCGCAATCCCAGCAATTAAGCCAGCCAACTATCAACCATTATAAAAAGCCTTTCGAACTAAAATAAGCAATTAGCTTTTGTACGTTTTCCTCGACGCTCTGGTTATGATTGTCGACAACAATTTCTGGTGAGACCGGCTCTTGGTAAGGCGAATCAATACCGGTGAAATTAGGTATTTGCCCAGCTCTGGCTTTTTTGTACAGTCCTTTAGGGTCTCTTTCTTCGCATATAGACAGCGGGGTTTTTACATAAACTTCTATAAAACGACCTTCTGGATACATCTCACGCACCAAATCACGATCTGCCGTAAAAGGCGAAATAAAAGCCGTCAGTACGATCAGACCAGCATCCCCTAATAATTTGCTCACCTCACCTATTCGCCGAATATTCTCAACACGATCAACATCAGAAAAGCCTAGATCCTTATTTAGACCATGTCGAACGTTATCGCCATCTAAAATATAAGAGTGCTTGTTAAGCTTGAACAATTCTAGGTCTAGCGCATTTGCCAAAGTTGATTTTCCAGACCCACTCAAACCGGTAAACCAAACAGTAAATGAAGCCTGATTTTTTTGTTTAGACCGTTGTGTTTGGGTCAATGCCTGCGTATGCCAGGTAAGATTCTGACCGACTTGCTTACTGTCAGCTTTTTGTTCAGCCGAATGTTCGTTTTCAACCATTTCTTCACTCATAATAAGTTACCTTCTTTTATCAACTAGATTAATCATACTGTCTTACAAGGCTATCGCGCCCATCAAAGTCCCTATACTTTACTCCCGACCCAACTTCACAAGCTTGGAACCATCAGGCGCTCATACAACTAGCTGCATGAAGCCAACATTCAACTTATCGCTTCAGATGTGCCGACACACCCCTGATAAG
>JAYPYM010000086.1:8214-15972 GCA_038135915.1 Gammaproteobacteria bacterium | reverse complement strand
AAACCAAAGGGTTCTGTTACGTCCTGGCAGGATAAGTTCGTATACTATTTATTTCAAAATGATTTTATCGAAGTGCTTGATGCTAAAATTTGGGTTCGACTACCAAGTGGCGATGATTATAGGTTGGACTTAGACGAACTTCTATTCAGATGGCAAGATAAACAATTCAGTTTAAGAGCTAAGCTTTCAAATCAAGAGAACAATAGTTCTCTTGCACTATTGGGTCAACTGTCTGGAAGACCTACCAATCGTTATGAAGTAGATGGAAACTTCTTCGTCGACATTAAACGGCAGGACTTAACCAGTTGGATTGATTTTATTCCAGTTCATTACCGAGAGAAGCTGAAAATCTATGGGCGATTGCCTGTTAAAGATGCAATAGAAACCTTGGAGGCAAGTCTCTTATGTTGGTTTACATTTGAGTCAGGTAGTTTGAACAAGCTGCAAACAGAAGTGGAAGTGAGTAAGTATAAAATTAAAGAAGATATTTCCTTAAGTTTGCCAGAGAAATTTCGTTTCCGTGCTCGTTGGCATGATGTTGCAGAAGACACTTGGCGAGGAGAATTCCATTTGGATTATTCAAACCCAAATGCTAGCGCCAGTGAGGGCAGTGATCAAGAGGTATATGCGCATCGTTTGAAAGGGAAACTTGATTTTAAAAGTACAGATTTACCCCTTGAGGGTTTGGGCACCGAAAAGAAAACCAGGCATTATTGGACTGTAGCGCTGTCTCATTTGGAACTACCGGAGTTCTTCAAATGGGTACACGTCCTCGGTTTAAAAAAACGCTTAGACTGGTTACCTGTGGATGATCTAAAACCAGCAGGTGTGGTGGATCAGCTCGTGTTATCTTTACCTGTCGACATACTCAAAGATTCTGATGCCGGTCGTTCTATGGTGAAACCGGCTTGGTTAAGAGTGAAGTGGCGCCTATTGATTTCCGGTTTAGGATTTTCACCACAAAGCAAGATGGCTGGTATTAGCGGCTTAATTTTTTCTGGGTGTGGTAAATATAGAAGCGGTTCTGCCAAATTAGAAGCGACAGCATTAAAGTTTGAGTTACCGAATGTTTTTCGTCAAGCTCATGAAAATATAATTCTCAAAATACCCATAAAATGGCAATTACAAGATTCTAGCGACTGGTTGATAGAAACTGGTGTGATTAAGATGGCTACACCTGATATCGAAACAAAGTCCATTATGTCGCTAAAAATACCTGGTAAAGATTCCCCAAATCAATTTACCCAGATGAGCTTATTGGCTCGTCTGTATCAAGGGGAAATCAGTATTACTTCCGGCTTTTTACCTGTACCCATATTGCCTAAGTCTTTAGTTCGTTGGCTGGATGATAGCCTAGTAAAAGGTGACTTGGTGCAGGGCGATATTTTATATCATGGACGTTTTCCTCAAATTAAGGAGGATGGTAGAAGAAACCGGTTGCAAATGCGATATATGGTGGACGAGGGCGAGGTGAAGTTTCATTCGAAGTGGCCAGCGATTCAGCATAGCCGTGTAGATGCTTTTGTGGATGGGCCGGCGGTTTTCGCTAAAGTCTTCACTGGTGAAATGCTCGGTGCACAGATCAAGCATGCGACGGTCGATTTGCCGAGACCAAAGCCGAAGGAACGTCCTGTAATATCTGTGATAGGGAAGGCAGAAGCTAAGGCATTTGAAGGTTTAAATATTTTGAAAAACAGCCCGGTGAATAATCGATTTGGAGCCTTTTTTAATCAAATCGATATCAAGGGTGAAGTTGATACAGATATTAAGATCAAGATACCGCTCAAAACACGGGTGTTCAAGAATAAAATAAAACCTAATGTGAAGATTGGTATTTTAGCCGATGACATTGGTTTAAAATTGAAAAAAAATAATCTCTATTTTAAAAGTATTGATGGTCTTGTGACTTATCAGAGTGGTATAGGCTTAAAGTCAAAAGAGATTAAGGCGCAGCTTTTTGATAAAGCAGTGACCGGTAAAATAGATCCAATATTGAATGAAGGTGCAGCTAAACAGACTCGCTTGACGTTAAGTGGAGCAGTTGATGTTTCGGATTTGGCCGAATGGCGTCCATTGTTTTTATATCAAGGGCTAACTGGTAACACGCATTACCATGCCCAATTGGATTTTCCAATCAATGAGTCGAAACAAGAAAATGGCTCAAACCAGCATCCTATGCTTTCCATTCGTTCTGATTTAGAAGGTATTTCTTGGTCTGCACCCAATCCCCTCGGTAAGGATGAATCAAATAAACGTGATTTTAAGTTTTTTATGGAAATTGGTCGGCAGTCTCCGATATTAGATTTCCACTATGACAAATACTTTCGGTTTAGAATGCAAAATACAAAGAATGGTTTTGAACGTGGCACATTGCAGTTTGGTGTGGAAGAACCAAAGCTGTTGGCGGAGCCCGGGTTGAGTATTCTGGGCCACATAGATGAAATGAACTTAGTTGCCTGGCGGCAGTATTTTGATGAGCTGAAAGGAACGCCGAAGCAGCGAGCTGGAAGATCAGATGAAGATAATGTGTCAGTATCCTCATCGCTGGTGGAGAACAAAAAGGTAACAGGCACCGGTTTACGCACATGGTATGAATGGATCAATACTGTTGATTTATCGGTTGCAGAGCTGGATGCATGGCATCAACGAGTTTTTGGCTTAAGGGTTCAGGTTTTACCCTTTGAAGAGCAGTGGGTTTTAGGGTTGCACAACGAAAGTGTTTCAGGGGTGGTTAAGGTTCCCATTGTTTACTTGAAAGAAGGCTTTTCTGGTGAGAGAAGTGCCCAGCTGGATGTTGATTTGGCCTCTTTAAATTTAAACCTATTTGATGATGAGAATCGTATCCAAATAGCTCAGCCAGGGTCAGGTAACGTAAAGACCATACATTGGTGTCTGGAATTTTGTCCGCCATTTAAATTAAATATCCGAGTGTTACGAAACAGAGATGATGATTGGGGGCAGTGGACAATCTATTCAACCCCGGTAGAAAATGGTCTTGATATGTCGCAAGTGAGTGTACAAGCTAAAGGCCTGGACTTTTTTGGAAATATGAAGTGGTTAATCGATGGAGACGTCTCAAGAACTTATTTAAGTGGTGATTTGGCAGCAAACGATGTGTCAAATGTAATGAAAAACTTTGGGTTTTCCCCTAGCTTGACGAGTAAGGCAGGTGCGGCTGAGTTAGACCTGCAGTGGGCACAGGCTCCTTGGTCTTATTCATGGTCGAAAGTTTCGGGGAAGATGAATTTAAGGGTTCGCGAAGGTCAGTTACTGTCGGTGGACAACGCAGCGTCTTCGTTGAAAGTGGTCGGGTTACTCAACTTTAATGTTTTACAACGAAGATTACAGTTAGATTTTAGCGATGTTTACAAGAAAGGGTTACCTTATGATGAGATAGTAGGCGATTTTCAATTTTCATCAGGAAAGTTAGTAAACAAAAAATTCAGTATATCTGGCCCTTCTACAGAATTTGAAAGTGAAGGTAAGGTTAATTTGATTTCAGGGGATATAAAACAGGAGCTTAGTGTAACGGTACCTGTCAGTAGAAACCTAATCATTCCGGCAGCAGCGGCGGGCGGCTTGCCAGCTGCTGCTACGCTTTATGTCATCGATAAAGCGTTGGGAGAACAGCTTGATAAACTCACTACACTCAGGTTTCAGCTAGAAGGGCACTGGAATGATCCAAAAGTGAAAAGGGTGAAATTATTTAAATGATGAATTGAGCCTCCAGTCATAGTCAAGAAAATCTATCTCTACATCGCCGGATTTAAACGCTAGAAGCAATGGATCAGATAATTCTAGAGCAGTAGCGTGCTTGATAATGAATTCATCTAGGCTTTGGTATCCCAACCAGCCTTTTTCAAAGTCTTCTTCATACCAGTCAAATATTGAAGATAGATAAATGGTTTTATCTTCAACTCTATTTCGACTTCGATCACTAAGAAACAAATTGGTTTGCTCATCAAGTTGCTCATTCAGTTTCGGGCCGGTAAAAGCCTCTGCGCGCAGCGCCGGGCATCCAATGCTTGCACAGTTCACCGCAAAATGAATGCGAGGGTCCTTGTATCGATCGGAACCTCGAATAAGTCTGTGTTCAATGTCATCTAGCGAGCGTTTTTCCCCAAGTAGCGGAACGAATCTTTTCCGCCAAGGGGTTATCAGAAAGTTACCCAGTTCCTTGATAGATTTGATATTTGGCCAGGCAGTGAGGATCAGTTCCACAGTCCAAGCATTGTATGCATTGATCAAAAAGGCTAACTGATCTTGTGTAGGCCACTGGTCAAATCTAGACTTCTCAACTGCTGATAACCTATTAAGATATTGTTTGAGCTTGCTTCGCTCCTTAGCCATTCCGTCATAGTTGACCGCTGTCGCTGCTCCGCCTTTAGTAGATACGACGTGAGAATGAAGCAATTCGTCCCATGTAGTATGGTTGAAATTGTCTGCGACTGCGATCTGGAAGCATGGCGAAATCAGTAACAGTATCATGATTAAATACCCTGCTTGCATCTATTTTTCTCCTGTAGTCGGTTCGAGTGTTACGATTAGATTAGATGATTTTTAGCGGTTCGATGATGCTGGTTTTGATTGACCTGCCATAGTTTCTTTGTTTGAACCCTCTCTTCTCCAGGCATGGTATTTTTCCAACCAAGCCAAAATGCGTTCCGGCGCGTGAGCACGCTTCCATTCGCCTGCAGCATATTTGTTCGCTTCGGCCCAAGTAGGGTATGCGTGAATGGTGCCTAGTATTTTGTTAAGTCCCAGGCGGTATTTCATCGCGAGCACAAATTCTGCCATTAAATCACCGCTATGCTCACCAACAATGGTGACACCGAGAATACGATCTTTTCCCGGAACAGTGAGCACCTTAACGAAACCATGGGCAGCGCTTTCGGCAATCGCACGATCTAAATCGTCAAGTCCATAGCGAGTGACCTCATAGGCAATCCCTTTTTCCTTAGCCTCCTGTTCATTGATGCCGACTCGAGCCACTTCGGGGTCCACAAAAGTGGTCCAAGGGATGACTCGGTAATCCACTTTGAATTTTTTAAATTGACCGAAGAGGGCGTTTACCGCTGCATACCAGGCTTGGTGTGCAGCCGTGTGAGTAAACTGATATGGCCCAGCGACGTCTCCTGCGGCATAAATGTTTGGGTAAAGCGTTTCAAGGTACTCATTGGTAACGATGGTACGATTGGTTTCGATGCCTAGATCCTCCAACCCGTAGCCTTCTAATCTCGCTACTCTGCCCACAGCGCAGAGTAAGGCATCAAATTCAATCGCTTTTTCTTCACCTTCATGTTCAACGATCAAACGTTTTGTATCTCCTTCCAGCTCGCACCTGATTGCTTTGTGATTTGTCAGTACAGATACGCCGTCGTCTTCAAGGGATGCTTTAGTCAGCTCAGAGACTTCTTCGTCTTCTCGAATCATGATTCGGGGGGCCATTTCCACTTGGGTGATTTGAGAGCCTAGGCGAGCAAAGCTTTGAGCGAGTTCACAACCAATGGGGCCTCCCCCTAATACCGCGAGCCGTTTCGGTGCTTCATCCAGTTTTGCAAACTCATCCCATAGGGTGTCACTGGTTAAGTATCCCACCTCATCAATACCTGGTATGGGGGGTACAAAAGGGCGTGCGCCAGTTGCTATTACCACTGCTCGGCTGGAGAGACGTTGTACCTCTCCATCATTCCGCTTAATTTCAACTGTCCAAGGGTCTACCAGTCTTGCGTAGCCTTGAATTACTTCCACCCCTAATCCTTCGTAACGTTCAATGCTATCGTGAGGCTCTATTTTTTTGATGATCTCATGCACTCTGGCCATGATCTTGCTAAATGAAAAACGAGGCTCAGTGGCATCCAACCCCAGTTTTTCAGCGTCGCGCATTTGTTTTGCGAGTTTAGCACTTTTAATGATTGCTTTGCTGGGTACGCAGCCAAAATTTAGGCAATCGCCGCCCATTTTGTGGGCCTCGATTAAGGTGACTTTTGCCTTGACCGCTGCAGCGATGTAGGCGGTGACGAGTCCACCGGCACCAGCGCCAATGACTATGAGGTTGCGATCAAACTTCGAGGGCATTTGATGGTCTGAATACACCCGCCGGGCGGCGATGATGGACAGCACTTTTTTAGCGACCAGTGGAAAGATACCTAGTAGTGCGAATGACATTAACAATCCTGGCGACAGAATGCCTGATAAGCTTTCTAGCTGGGCCAGCTGTGTACCTGCGTTAACGTACACCAGTGTACCTGCGAACATGCCCACCTGGCTTACCCAGAAAAAGGTAAAGGCTTTAATGAGCGTTAGGCCCATGAGTAGATTAATGAGGAAAAACGGAAATACGGGCACAAGCCGTAAGGTAAATAAGTAAAAGGCGCCGTCTTTTTCGATGCCTTCATTAATGGATTTAAGGCGATCACCGAAACGATTCTGCACTGCGTCTCTAAGTAGGTAGCGAGACACCAGAAATGCCAAGGTTGCGCCAATGGTACTGGCAAAAGAAACAATAAGGGTTCCCCAGAACAGTCCAAATAAGGCGCCCGCTGCGAGGGTTAGTACCGCTGCGCCGGGAAGCGACAGTGCGGTACACACCACATAAAACAGAAGAAACGCGCCGCCGACGAGTAAGGGCTGACTTGATCTCCAAGATTCAAACTGTGCCAGTCCTCCTTTCAAACCTTCCAGCGTTAGTAGCTTATCTATGTCAAATACAAAAAAGCACATGACAATAATCGCTACAGCCATGATCAGCAGCTTTTTCTTCATTGTTTTCTCTCTCCTATGCTGGCAGCATGATTGGTATTTATGCTGGTTTCTATCGTTAGCTGTACAGGTAACTCTAGCCAGTCCTGACTGGTTATCCCGTTAATAATAGACTTCTGATTGTATTTTGAGGGTTCTATTTATCAAAAAAGACACGGGTTGCTTGCTTTGGTTCAGTTTAAACGAGATTTATTTCTGAAACCATAAAGGATGCTGGAAGCGGCTCAGTACTGCGTGCGGGTGGTTTTTGCTCAATATGCGACGGCAAACAGGATCAGTAGTCACCAGCATCCAGGGATAGCTGGCATTCTATACAAGAATAGATGGTGTTCAGTAGCCTTGGGTTAAATGGCTTAAACAGAGTTAATGTGGTAACTCTGATTTAAGTATATCGCGAGTAAGTGATAAGGCTTTAGCAGTATCATCATCTATCTCTTCATTCTCAAACTGAGCAAAAATTAGAAAGATATTAAAGCGTACTTCTTGCTCTGTTTCTCCTAAACCAGCATTCGTTTGCGAGTCACTTAAGCCAAACTTAGTGTTCACATCGAGATTGGATTTAAATGATGAACCAATCATAAAAATAGAAGCCAGGTTCACTTTCAGCAGGTCCATTACTCTGTCATTTATTTGTAAGCCTGGTTTTTTCTCCTTAAATGCGCTAACGGATGCTTCAGCTTTTTCTAAGCTTTTGATGGCGGCTTCTTCAAAGGGCTTTGGTGTAGGCAATTTATTTTTAGTTTCTATATCGCTCATGCAATCCCGAAGGATGAGTTTAATGTTATTTCTTATTTCTGAAGCAGAAATGGCAAGATCAATGTAGTTTAAATAGAGTCCTATGTCCTTCATTGTTGTCTGCATAATCCCTAGAGAAGTTGGGATGGTTAAAACAGCAGCGTGGTATTCTTCACGGGTTCTAATATTGCTCATGAGTGAACCGTCACCGATTAGGCAAATAGTTTTATTGAAATTGTTGTTAGCGTTGTTTTCTTCTGA
>JAYPYM010000086.1:4089-8204 GCA_038135915.1 Gammaproteobacteria bacterium | reverse complement strand
GTTCGAAGAATAAATTTGAAGTGCTCCCATGCAGTTTTGTTACGCCACATAGGTAAGAGTTCGCGTTATTGAGAGGGTTGAACATATTATTTGGTTTAATGAATGCACCTGTACGGGACGAATATTGATTATTCTCGGAGGTAGGTAAAGCATCGCAGGCGTTAAAAAGGGCAAGCGAAATATAGGGGAAAGAAACTTTCATAATGCTATACTGCCTTTATTGTATTTGTTTCAGATTTGTAAGGCTGATTAAAATACAGACAGAGGCAGATAGCAAGTTTTTAAACTTGCTTTCGCTTCTTATAAACCGGTTTGTCCTGGTTGATCGCTCAGCGAGGAAGAAACATTTTGTAGGCTTTGTATGATGTTCTCCATATTTGCATTGAGGTTTGAGGAGTCTGAGATTCTTTGGGCAAGCATCTGAGTAAATTCAGACTGATCAGCTGTTGCTTCAGAGATATGGTGACTCATGTCTGTGATGGTGTTGACGGAAGAAAAAATGGCCATCAGCGAGTTAGTCGCTTGCTCTGCTTGTTCTACTGCCTCTCTTGCATGGAGCTCACAGTTGTCCATGTACTCAACTGTTTTATCTGTTTGGTCATCTAGCTTTTTAATAAGGTTCTCAATATCGATAGTTACTTTTTGAGTGCTTTCTGAAAGCTTACGAACTTCCTGTGCAACAACCGTGAATCCTCTGCCATTTTCACCTGCTCGAGCTGCTTCAATGGACGCATTCAGTGCTAGCAAGTTTGTTTGTGACGCTATGTCTTCTATATTGCTGACTAAATTTGTGATATTTTTAGTGATCTCTTTTAATGAGTTGATCAGCCCCATTGATTCACTAACATCTGTGCCAACCCCTCTGATAGATGCGATTGTATTATCGAGGAGTATTTTTCCTGAATTGGTATCATCGTTTGTAGTTGTTGTAATTTCCATTGCTGTTTTTGAATTCTCTGAAATCATCTGGAGAGAACCAGCGATTGTTTCAACTTCACCTAACAAATTAAATACAGTTTCATTTGTAACTTGGCAGTGTTTTTCATTGAGTTCAATTGTCTCACCTAGTGCTTGACTGGCTGAAAGGTGAGTATCTTGTAGTGCTTGAAACTCTCTTTGCGTGTGTTCGATCTTCGATTCTAGTGTATTGATTAATTGAGCTGCTCTTGAAATGAGTGATGATTCTTCTTTATCTGCTGTATCTAGCGTTTCTGAAAATTGGCTCTGATTATTCTCAAGTAGCTTGATTAAGGGCACAATAAAAAAATGTAGTGTTGTACCCAAGCCACCTATGATACAGGCACATAACGCAGCAGTGAGTAGGATGCTTTGACCATTACCCTGTTGTATATTAGAGAATAATATTAATAGTGAAAATAGTACGCTGAGTGTATAAAGAGACAGCGTGATGGTCAGTGAATGTTCGCGCTTATGATGCTTAATCCAGCTTAATATTGTATTCATAGTTTACTACTCTTAAAATTATTGAGTAGTTCCGTCTACACTTTAGTCCTCTAAATCTCTACATCCGTTTGAGATCTTTGTTTCAGTTTTATCAATTCAAATCCAATGTTGGTGTCATTAACTCGGCTAGAATAAACCCACGTGAACAAACTTCTTACCAGAACCAATTTGGGAAATAAGATTGCTCAATTTTTTCGGGTTAATGGGCTTTTGAATATAGCCCGAAGCACCATAATGTTCTGCTATCTTAATTGGGTCTGCACCCAGCTTTTCGCAACCTTCTAGCATTGAGTTAATTTTTCCAGCCTCAGGGGGTTGCCCAGCCTTCAAGCGTTGTGCTAGCTTATCAAGCATTGCTAATTGCTTCTGAAAGTTGGATTCTTTTTCGCCGCTGTTTTTCATTTTTATGGTTCGTTCGGATTCTGATGACACCATCACAACTTTCAACTGTGGATTCTTGGCTTTTGCCATAACCAGCGCTGATAAACCATCTAGCACCGGCATACGGATATCTATCAGGGCAAGCTCTACGCCAGGTGTTTTACCTACCAGTTGAACCAATTCTTTGCCATTTGCTGCTGTACCCGCCACAGTGATACCTGGGTGGTCTGTCGCAACTTGTTGAACGGCTTCTTTAGAAGCCCGCAACATGCTATCTTGATCGTCTGCTAAGATAACTTTCTTAACCATTTTTCATACTCCTGGTTCTACCTTTGCGATTTAAATTCATTTCAACCTAAAGTCTGCTTTAAGCAATCTTCTTTTGTTCATCTTGAGTTTGCTCTAAACCCTGAGAAGATAATACGTCAGCAAACTGTTTTTCAATAATCCGGACGAGCTTCTTCAAATCAAATACCATCGCTAGAGATGCGTCTCCTAGTACTGCTGTACCAGAGAATAAACCTAATGGATTCATATGGTCATCAATGGGTTTGATTATAATATCCATGAAGGATACGATGTCGTCTACAACTAGGCCATGCAGTCCGCCTTTAGTCTCAAAAATCACCACACTACTACGTTTACCTTGTTCAAATGTTTGTTTCAGTGGGGGCGGTGCTAAGCTGGCGCTCAAGAAGAATCTGGATTCGAATAGTGGTATAATCTCATTGTTTCTGCTGAGAATAGCCACATCTTTTTCAAAGCGGACTCTACCCGTGTAATCGTCTGGCGCAACACTGATGAGCTGTTGTATCTCTTTAGATGGGAGTGCGTAATGCACGCCATTGATTTCAAGAATGGCGACTCTAAGTGTGGCCATAGTGAGTGGGAACCTGAGGTCTATCTTTGTCCCTTCACCCGGTTTGCTCTCGATAGATACACTGCCCTGGAATTCCTCCACTTGGCTTTTTACAACGTTCATGCCAACACCCCGGCCAGATATGGAGCTGACTGAAGCTGCGGTAGATAAACCAGGGTGGAAAATAAGTTCTAACTGTTCCTTATCGGTGAGTCGGTCTGCTTCATCAGCACGAATGAGACCTTTTTCAATTGCTTTTTGCGTAACTGAAGTGGCGTCGATACCTTTTCCATCGTCTTTAATACTGATCACCACATTACCTGTTTCGTTTCTGGCTTGTATGAGCAGGTGACCTTCTGGATCCTTGCCTTTGGCTGAGCGCTCATCTGGTGTTTCTATACCGTGGTCTAGGCTGTTTCTCACGATATGAGTGAGCGGTTCGTTGATCGCTTCTAAAATATTAATGTCAAGTTCGATACCATCGGCATCGATGTCTAGATGGATTTTCTTATCCAAGTCTTTGCTCAAGTCGTGAACGATACGGTTGTATTTACTGAGCATGGTGTTAACAGGTCTCATACGAGCGGTGAGTAAGTGTTCCAGTATATTGCTCGACACGAGGGAGAGCTTGCTCGACATTTCTTTTAGTTTGTCGCTCTCTAACCTGTTAGAAATATCTTCTAGCGTATTCCGGATTTGAACCAGCTCCTCTGAGGAGTTGAGTAGCTCTGCCAAAATGGTATTTTTAACGCGGGTAGAATCTTGTAACTTGCCAAATCCACTGCCGCTCTTTTTGGCAGTATTTTTGTTGGCCGATTTTAACGGTGGCGCTGATTTGGTGTTTTCTGTTTGCGTTGTCTGAGTTTTATGTTGGTTTAGTGCTGTGAGCTCAGTTTCAAGGGTGTTGAAGGCCGGGTGTTCGTCACGCCAAATGGGTAATTCAAGCCCAAGTGAGGAAGTTGCATAATGGTACAGTGGTTTAAGCAGTTGGTTATCTGAAATATCAACGCCTGAATGCCACTGGTTGAGTATTTGTATGACCAGATCGAATAAACGCGTGTCGAATTGCGCTGAGTGTTTCTCTATGAAAGCCAGGAATTGTCTTGTATCTTCAATTTGATCAAGTATGGCACTCCCTTTAAAGGCTTTCGCTAGCTTGTTCCATTCGGTTAATAGTGTTTTGGCAGAGGGCTTGGCGCTCGATTTAAGCCCTTCTATTTTCTTTACGCAGACATCAATCGCACCAGTTTGCTTTTGAGTCAATTGCACATCTTTGTTACTCACGCCAACTTCTCCTTGAAACTAAAATCTGCCCATCATTTTTGCCGCTATTTACAGTTCCTGCTGTCAAGCAATATTGTTATGATATCTTTTATGTTAGAACAGGTCTTCCATTTCATCCAGCTGAACG
>JAYPYM010000086.1:3470-4079 GCA_038135915.1 Gammaproteobacteria bacterium | reverse complement strand
ATTTTTGTAAAGCGATTGTTTTGCTGCATCTGACCAAATGGGTTCTTCAGTTTGGTGTTCTTCGAGGCAGCATCTAAGCTCCCAAATGGCATCCAACACACTCAAATTGATGGTGACGAGGTTTTCAAAGTCGCCTGATTGAAGTTGGGTTTGGTAGGTCTTAAAAAACGCGATAATGTCTTCGACACCGTGAATTAACTTTTCAGTCACGGGTGCGGATACTGTCCTTGAAGCACCTTTTATGGAGTGATAGTCACGAAAAGTCTCATCCAGAATACTGTCGATATCATCTGCAGAGTTCCCAGAAGAGCCTAGTCGCAAAATTGCATTTTCTAAACCTTCCTGTTTCTCTTGGCTGAATAAGTCTAAATAGTCTAACACTGGGCCTTCGCTTATTTTATCCAGTGTCCAAAAGCTTGGCTCAAAATCCACATCAGTATTTTCTGTTGCTGAGTTTGTTTCTAGGTCAACGACGTTGTCGACTGCTTGTAGCTCTAGCTTGCCTTCAGTTTTTTCTAAGCTTGCTGAAATTTGTTCCAATTTATTGATCAAATCCTTGGCTTCAAGGAAACCTTTATCGAGTAGAATTTCTGACAAGCATTTTCTATC
>JAYPYM010000086.1:2552-3460 GCA_038135915.1 Gammaproteobacteria bacterium | reverse complement strand
ATTCAAAGCTTCTTGATATTCGTCATTCCATATTTTTAATGATTCACAGGCTTGCTTGAGTGAAAGTGATTCCTGTTGTTGCAAGTCGATAATGTTAATGACCTGGTCAGCAGTAATTAATTCTTTATTGAAGAGTTCTCTGAGTGCAAGAGGCGTGCTCTCAAGTTGGGTCAACATGGCTTCAGCCAATTCAGATGGTTTGACTAATTCAGAATCGATTAAAGTTTGATGAATTGCTTGCATGTTACTTTTCCTTTGAATTCCACCTATTTCAATAGAATTAAGGTTAGCGTACTCAGTAAATAGGTAAAGTGTGCGGTCAAAAAAATCATGACTATCTTAGCTGTTTAAACGGGTCTTAAAAATTACATTTTTTAAATCTTTTTTACATTGTTTTTTTGGTCTGATTCAGGCGAAAAAACCAGTGTTTTCTGTTGGTTAGGGCTGTTTTCAAAGTCAATGCTTTTTTTGTGTTTTATCTTGAAATAGCATCTGTTCGCTTCTAACCTTTTAGACAAGCGAGAATGAATGTTGATAGTAGGTTTTCGCAGTTGAGAAGTAATGTTTTTGTGCCCACGATATTAGGTCAGTTTGCTCAGTTTGACCTTGTTCAAAGATACTAAAAATTTGATCTTCAAAACGGTTATAAAACCCTGACAATTTTCATGCTTCTCATCAGCTTGTTTGATCATATGCATTGGGAGTGTTCTATGATGGATACGGAGTTTAACACGAGCGGGGTTCAATCTATGCCGCCAAATATGGTAGCGGGCCAAGGTTCTGGCTCTCTAAATGGTTCGGAAGATGGGTCCTCTGAAAGATCTAGGTTAAGTCAAAAGAACCTCATTTTTTCGTTGGAAAATGAGAAGTATGGTGTTCCTTTGTCGACAGTTAAAGAGGTGATTGGT
>JAYPYM010000086.1:0-2542 GCA_038135915.1 Gammaproteobacteria bacterium | reverse complement strand
TTCCTCATGTGCCTGAGTTCTTTAAGGGGTTGATTAACTTGCGGGGAAAAATCATTTCCGTGATCGACCTTCGGTTGAAATTAGGTTTGGAGCAAGTGGGTTATAAAGCCAAGCAAACTTCAATCATTATTACCGATGTCAACAACTTGACGATTGGTACGATTGTGGATGATGTTGAAGAAGTGGTTGGCTTCAATGAAGATCAAATCGAAACAGATCTTGATATTGCCAGCAGTGTTCAGCGAGAGTATATCGATGGTGTCGCTAAAGCGAATAATAATGCTTTGGTGTTGCTACTGGATATTCGTAAAGTGCTTGATGAACAAGAGCTAGAGCTTATCAAAAGAGAATCAGAGAATAGCGTGAATTAGGTTAGCAAGGTTAAATAGTTTTTTTCTAATGGAGATGTAACATGTTTGAAAATGTATCGTTAAAGGCAAAAATTTTGGTGGGGAATGTGGTCACACTCGCATTCCTCGTGATTATAGGGCTTGTATGTTTTAACAGCTTGAAAGGTTTGGAGCATACGAATGGCTGGGTGGATCATACTCACAATGTGATTCAAGAAGCGATGAAGGTTGAAGCTGCAGCTGTAGACATGGAAACCGGTATGCGTGGTTTCTTATTGGCTGGCCAAGAAGATTTTCTTGAGCCCTACAATGGGGGTGGCAGAAGATTTGGTCAATTGGTCACTCAATTAAAAAATACTGTTAGTGATAACCCAGCGCAGGTGACGCTACTTGGTGAGATTGAAGACAACATCTCAGGGTGGAAGAAAAATGTGACTGAGAAAAACATTGATCTTCGACGGGAAATTGGCGATGCTGCAACACTCATCGACTTAGGTCATGAAGTGGGTAAAGCAAAGGGTAAAACTTATTTTGATCGATTCAGAGGTCAAATTGCAACCTTCATCGAGCGAGAAGAAGTGCTGATGAAAAAGCGTAAGGAAACCGTTAAAAACTCTTTTAACATTGAAGATGTTCGCGAATCATCAGCATGGGTTTCTCACACTTACAATGTGATTGGGCAAGCCACTGCAATTTTAGCAGCTGCTGTGGACATGGAAACAGGTGCGCGTGGTTTTCTATTAGCAGGTAAAGAAGAATTCTTGGAACCCTACAATGGTGGTGGTAGAAATTTCGATCGCCTTGTTGCTGACTTGAAAAACACTGTGTCTGATAACCCAGCGCAAGTGTCCCTGTTAGGTGAAATTCAAACTACCATCGATGAGTGGAAACGAAATGTAATTGAGCCAAATATTCGTCTTCGTCGTGAGATTGGTAATGCTAAGACCATGCAAGACATGGCTCATGTTGTCGCGCAAGCAGAGGGTAAAAAGTACTTTGATAAGTTCAGAGATCAAATCAAGACCTTCAGAGAGCGAGAAGAAGTACTCATGAAAGGTCGCCAAGAAGCCGCTACGGATATGGTAAACAAAACCACTTTCTCATTAACAGCGGGTATTATTCTTGCGATCGTTGTTGCGCTACTCATCGGTTGGGGAGTCACTCGATCTATCACACAACCATTTAAAGAAATCTTCAGAGGCTTGAATGAGTTCAGCAGTGCTGAGTTGAAAAACTTGAGTAATGCCTTTAACGATGTTGTGCGTAAAATGAGTGTTTCTGCTGCTAAAGTATCAAACATCTCTAGCAACATGATGAGTGTGAGTACTAACCTGTCACAAATCTCTAATCACCAAGCCAGCTCTATTGAAGAGACTTCTGCCAGCACAGAAGAAATTTCTGGCATGGTGCGTCAGAATGTGAAGGCGGCAGAAGAGTCAAAAGATTTGTCCAATCAAATGGGTGACAAATTGATGTCTCTTAATGATGCGATGCAACTCATCTCCGAGTCTAATGAAAAAATCATCGACTTGGTTAAAATTATTGCTGAAATTGGTGAAAAGACTCAAATCATTGACGAAATTGTGTTCCAAACCAAACTCTTGTCTTTCAACGCATCAGTTGAAGCAGAGCGTGCTGGCGAACATGGTAGAGGTTTCGCAGTGGTTGCGCAGGAAGTCGGTAACCTAGCTCAAATGAGTGGTAAAGCGGCGAATGATATTTCAAGCATTGTGAAACAAAGCGTTAATGAAGCTGAAACTATTGCGAAAGAGAACAGCAAGCGTGTTGAAGATGGTACCAATATGGTAACTGAAACGCGAGCTCAATCTTCAGTGGTTGCTAAAGCCGCTAATGATATCGCCCAAGGTTCTAGCGAACAAGCACGTGGTGTCTTGGAGGTGAGTAAAGCCATTGAGTCTATCAATAAGACTACTCAACATGCGGCTTCTATCGCAGAGCAAGCATCCAGTTCAAGTAAAGAGCTGACTTCTCAGTCCGGTGATATGAACAAACTGGTAGCGACACTCAATGGCTTTTTACAGGGTCATGGTGGTGAGTCTGATGCGTTTCAATACCAACAAGCAGCAGGTGCTGAGTTTACCTCACCTAGCCTAGATACTGGTTCAGATGCTAGCTTTACTCATAGCGATTCTCCTGTATCATCAAATCTCTGATCCGGCGATAATAAAGGG
>JAYPYM010000085.1:10583-16049 GCA_038135915.1 Gammaproteobacteria bacterium | reverse complement strand
GTCAACTCCATCAATGAAGTTTTTTGGTTCAGCACTGTAGGCGTCACCGAATTAGTGTATGTTAGCCCAGCATTCGAACGTATTTGGGGGATGACCCTGCAGGACCTGTATGACACACCTAAATTATTCATTGACGCTATTCACCCAGAAGATAAAGAAGCCTATTTTAAAGTCCTTGATACTTACCATGCAAAAGGAAAAGAATATGAATGTTGCTATCGAATTTACAACAAAGATGGAGATATTCGCTGGATAGATGAGCGTGGTTATCCTGTAGAAAATTACAAACAGGCTATTGTTTACATGGCTGGAACCTGCACTGATATCACCAAGCAAAAAGAAAATGAGGACAAACTGAGAGAAAACGAAGCACGCTTAGAATACCTGGCCTACCATGACTCTTTGACAGGCATGCCTAACCGATTATTTTTCTACTCACAGCTGCGGTCTAGCTTAGCCAGGTCCAAAAGGAATAACACCAAGTTTGCTGTATTATTAATCGATTTAGATCGATTTAAGGTGATCAATGACTCGATGGGGCACGGTGTCGGCGATCACTTTTTGAAAATTATATCCAAAAGGCTACTCACCTGTATTCGAGGATCAGATACAGCCACCCGAGTCGGAGGAGACGAATTTGCGGTGATTATGGATGATATTGATAAGCGAACGAGTGTTGCCTCTATGGTAAAAAAAATACTCACCACTATTTCATTACCCACCACCATCCAAAATAAAGTACTTTATTCAACAGCAAGTATAGGCATCAGCATCCATCCACAAGATGGTTCAACACCGGATGTACTGCTTAAAGCAGCTGATATTGCCATGTATCGAGCAAAGAATATGGGCAAGAATACTTTTAGCTTTTACCGTAGTCATGAAAGCGATAGAGCCTTTGACCTACTTGCTTTAGAAATGGATATGCCTAAGGCAATAGAGTCTAGAGAGTTCTTTCTTGAATACCAACCTCAATTCGAACTAGATACTGGAAAGGTGGTCGGCGTAGAAGCGCTCCTACGTTGGAATCACCCCGAAAGAGGCATCATATCTCCCGATGTATTTATACCTATCGCTGAAGAGACTGGGTTAATTTTGCCTCTGGGTCACTGGGTATTACAAGAGAGCATTAAGCAATATAAGTGTTGGAAAAACAAAGGGGTACAGCTAGATAAAATTTCTGTCAATTTGTCAGCCCTTCAATTTCGACAACCGGACTTGTTGACATACATATATGATAGCTTCAAAGCGCATAACCTTGAGGCTCAATGTTTGGAATTAGAAATCACTGAAAGCTTAATTATGAGCGATATTGAGAACACGGTGAAGTGCCTTAAAGATCTTAAGTCTATGGGTCTTTCGTTATCTATTGATGACTTTGGAACAGGTTACTCCTCTCTTAGCTACCTGAAACGATTTGCAATAGATAAGCTCAAAATAGATCGCAGCTTTGTTAAAGATATTGAAACAGACCCCAACGATGCCGCTATATCTGCATCTATCATTGCTTTGGCTCATAAAATGAATCTAAAGGTCATTGCTGAAGGTGTAGAAAACGAACAGCAAGCGGCATTTCTCAAAAGCCAACAGTGTGATGAGGTTCAGGGATTCCTTTATGGCACCCCTATGTCAAAAGAAAACATAGAAGCCTGTCTATGTGAACATTCGTAGAAAAAAAGCTGCGGACCTCACCTAGGCTAAATACATCCAGGTGAGGCGGATTACTGAAAACAGTTCTCTATAGCTTGGACTAACCCGATACAATAACGGGCAAAGAGGGACACCAAATGAATAGGCTAGCTACCCACTCCCTAACGTTGGTTATCAGCTTGTCGACAATGTTGAGTGTGATACCCACTAGCGCGCTAGAGGGTGATGCTTCGAATTTGTTTGAAATGAGTTTCGACGAATTAGGCGAGATTAACGTAGGCTCATTCTTTAATCAAAATGTACTCACAACAAGCTCCTCAGTATTTAAAATTGACGCAGATGAATGGCGAAAACAGGGTGCACGCACTACCTTTGAAGCCCTTGAGCATGCACCAGGCATTGCTTTGATGCCTCGCGGGTTTTCATTACCGGTTTTTCGGGGAATGGTGCTGACACAGCCATCCACTGGCGTAGCCTATATACTAGATGGATATCCCATCAACCAGTTTTCAAATAGCGGCATAGTGAGTGGAGCACTCAACATAGAATTAGGTGCTCTAGATAATATAGAAGTGAACCGCGGACCGAGCTCCGCATTTTACGGCAGCGATGCGTATTACGGCGTCATTCGTTTCAATAGCTGGTCATCTGAAGAAGATATCGTAGAATACTCCATTGGCGGTGGTTCCTTTGGCAATAAAAACGCTTATGTCCATGCTAGCCATGGTATTTTGGATGAAGTCAGGTTCTCAATCGCCATTTCAGGATCGGGGCAAAAAAATGAAGATCTAGACTACCCATTAAGAAATATATCAACTCTAAACAGCTTTAACACAAAGCTAACACGCGAGTATGACTCTCAATCCCTACATGCCAAATTGCACAGCACCCACGGCGAACTAGGCATTTATTTTAATAAGGTAGAAGCGGACCGGTTAGGGGTAGTCCTTAACGGCGACTACTTTGACACGGAAGCAGATGACATGCTAATTGGAGGAAGACACAAATGGCATCTTGATCATGGTGGGACGATAGAGCTGATGAGTTACTACACAGAAGCCAAAGGGTTTGCCGAGGTCGTCCAAAGGCTTTCTCCCGACTCAACTCGGCTGGTGTTCTCTGATACAGAAAACAAGCGCGCTGGCGGAGGTATCTACTATCGAAACATTCTCGATGAAGATGTTAGGTATGCAGTTGGTTATGAATACTCATGGCTTAAAACGCCCTACCTTTCCTTCTATGTTTTCCCAGACACACCTGAACCTGGAGACGCCAGCGGCCTTTCGGTGGATATCCATTCACTGGTTGTAGAAATTGAAAAAGAGCTTCTTAATAGTAAGTGGCGTTTATTAGGCGGCGGCAGGCTTGACTATTATTCCAGTTTTGGTGAGCACTTTAGTCCACGCCTTGGAATAATGCATTTCCCAAATGATAGGGTAGCATACAAGCTCATTTATCAAAACGCGTTTAGGGCACCAAACTCACCAGAACAGGCAGGTGTTACCGGTTTTCTGTTGGGCGGGGGGGAATCACTGAAACCCGAAATTGTAGACAACATTGAATTAATTGCAATGATAAAGGAGGCTCAGTGGTTCGTATCGACCAGTCTTTTTTATATTGAGTCAAGTGACAATATCGTCATACAAAATTCCGTTTCGAACCCAGGGTTCCGTGAATATGGCAACCTTGGCGGACTGACCTCTAAAGGTATCGAGTTAGAAGGGTCTTACAATATTAGGGAATGGCGTCTATTTTCCAATTTTACCTACGTCGACGCAAAAGCAAGCTCTGATGCTGTAGGGTCAGATGCAACAGTTGCCTACCCTGAATTTGCTATTAATTTTGGCATCGGATACCTTGATCACACCCAAGGCTTCTCCTGCGATCTCTATATCAAAACACTGCTTAATCAAGCAACAACAGATAGATCTACCACATTATTAAATGAAGAATTACCTTCATACACCCGGGCGGATTTTAGCGCATCTATATATCCAACTAAAAATGAAAACTTCGAAATCTTTCTTAATGTTCGAAACTTGTTTGGTAACGATGCATTTATAGCTGACCCACAAGGTAAAGCAAAATCCTACCCGGAAAATAGAATAAGCGCGATTGCAGGCATTAGGTACCTTTGGGAGAAATAATCATGGGAAAAACGAAAACACCCTCGAACTCATCATTAAAATTCAGACTTAGTATAGTTTGATAAACATTAACCTATGACCAGCGTATCTTCCTACAACAGGAACACAAAACGGCTTAGATTATTTTGTATAGTCTTAGTTATGCCTGTTATATTTTTAAGTGCTTATTCTGCAACAGCTTCACAGTATTCAAAGCTTGAATATGAAGTGAAATCCGCCTATATTTTCAATTACCTATACTTTACAGAATGGCTTGCAAAACCATACTTCCATCATAAAGACCCCTTAATCATTGGCATAGTAGGTGATAGATTTGTATACAGGTCGTTAGAATCAATAGAATCAAAAAAAATAAACGATCGTAGTATTGAATTGAAACCTATAGAGGCTTCCGTAGAGAATATAAAAAACTGTAATTGTCAGATTATTTTTTTTAGTCACCACATTGAAGTTTTATCACCTTCAATTTTAGATGCTTTACACCAAGATTCCATACTCACTATCGGAGAAAGTCAAGATTTTTCACGAAAAGGCGGCATCATCAATTTTATTGTAAGAAAAAATAAAGTAAAGTTTAACATCAACCTAAATTCGGCAAGTAAAGCTAAGATTAAATTCCGCTCAAAAATGCTTCGAGCAGCACACCATGTGGTAAGAGAATAATATGCAAAAGCTCGCTCAGCCTAATTTTTCCAGATTTCAATATTTTCTTGACCAATGGTCGATTGAAAAAAAACTCATCACAATGGTGGTTGTACCTGCTTTGGCAGCCATTCTTATACATAACACGATCTACATTATATTTGAATGGAAACAAATCAAGCATCAAATCATTACATCTATGGTTACTCAAGGCGAGATAGTTTCTGAGAACAGCAAAGGCGCTATTCTATTTTCAGATCAGAAAGACGCCCAACGCATACTAAACGCTCTCACCGCTCAAAACTCAATTATCACAGCCAAAATCTTTCTACCTACTGGTGAGCTATTTGCCGAATACTCCCGCAGCAAATCTTCTGAAATAGCTAAATCCAATAATGCCGAGAAAACGAAATCGACACCTATACTTAAAGAAGGCATCACTTTCAGTGAAGAAAAAATCACCCTTTTAAAGTCAATTAATGTAGACAATAACACCATTGCATACATTAAAATTGATTCAGACTTTGAACAATTAAACCAACTCTTGTTTAGTACCGTATCAGCTTCGATCATACTGACAATAGTATTTGTTATTTTTATCTTCCTAATCTCTAAGAAACTACAGAAAATCATTTCAACACCCATATTAAAATTAGTTGAAACAACTCATCGTATTACTAACAGCAAAGACTATTCAATTCGTTCAAGTAGGTTAACCGATGATGAAATAGGATTACTATCTGACGCCTTTAATGAAATGTTATCAAGAATAGAGGAAACCAATAGCAAGATTATAGAAAGTGAGAACAGATATAAGAGTCTCTTCTATGATTCTCCCATTTCATTATGGGAACAGGACTTTTCTGATGTTAAGCAATATCTAGCCTCACTCACTCTACCCAATACAGAAACGTTAAAAACATTCTTTGAGGAAAACACCGAATCGGTTGATCGATGCTGGTCATTGATCAAGACAACCTCTGTTAACCAGAGCACGCTCCAACTATTCAAAACGAAGATTGAAATA
>JAYPYM010000085.1:3596-10573 GCA_038135915.1 Gammaproteobacteria bacterium | reverse complement strand
GAAATACTCTTAGCTCAGGGAATGCCACCACTGGATAGCAAACAATCTAAGCAGGCTTTTATTCATGAGTTAACAGCCTTATATGAGGGAAAAACAACCTTCATCGGAGAAATAATGATAAAAAACTATGAGGGTGACAACCTTTATATTCAGATTCAGCTCGCCATTGCTCCTGGGCATGAGCATAATTGGTCTAAAGTATTTGTATCGATGGTTGATACCACCCAGAGCAAAAAAGCAGAATATGATAAGGAAAAACTTATTTTAACACTGGGAGAAAAAAATACCGAACTAGAACATTACACATACACTGTTTCTCATGATCTTAAAAGCCCCTTGGTCACATTAGCAGGGTTTGTTGGCCTATTAAAAAAAGATCTTAAAGAAGGAAAGCCTGATCGCGTCAATAAGGACTTAAACAGAATTAGTGAAGCTGTATCCACAATGGAACAATTGTTAAACGATTTACTCAAGCTATCTCGAGTTAATCGTCTACAAACACCTGTAGAATATATCAAACCAAACATAGCCATTGGGGAAGTCATTAATATGCTGTCTATCAATATGGTAGATGCTAACGCAAAGATCGACATACAAAGTCCGATGCCTACCATTAGAATGGACAGTACCAGCTTTAAGGAAATATTTCTTAATCTTATTAACAACGCATTAAAATACAGAAAACTCGACTTACCAGTTCACATTAAAATAGGCACTAGACAAGAACAGCAACAAACTATTTTTTTTGTGCAAGATAATGGTATCGGTATCGAACCAGGATACTTTAAAAAAATATTCGGTTTGTTTGAGCGGCTAGATAATGAATACGAAGGAACAGGCATCGGGCTTGCGATCGTAAAAAGAATTATTGATATCTACAAAGGCCATATCTGGGTAGAATCAGATGGACTTAATCAGGGTGCAACCTTTTGCTTTACTTTACCAACGCAAAACACGGGTAAATTCAATGACTAACTCGGGAAGAAATATCACCAGCGATCAGCCTTTAAGCATATTATTGGTCGAAGATAATCCAGCTCATGCTGAATTAGTGATGCGAAGCTTTGAAGAGCTAAGTTTTTCACATTTAATTGAACACGTAAATGACGGGGAACAAGCACTCAATTTCTTAACAGATAGTATAAGCTCTACAAACACCAGTGCAAAAACGACACCAGACATTATATTACTTGATTTAAAACTCCCTAAAATGAATGGACTAGAAGTCTTGGAGGTCATTAAGGCTGACGCCTGCCTTAAGAAGATTCCCGTTATCGTTCTAACAACCTCTTACTCTAAAAGTGATATAGATTTAGCCTACAAGCAACATGTAAATAGTTATCTAGTAAAGCCTGTCAAGTTTGAAGCGTTTTCCAATCTCATCAACGACCTAGGATACTACTGGCTTAATTGCAACCTGAATCCATCCTCTACAGAGACACTGGAAGACTTAACCTAATTCTATCATGTTCAAACTATCCAAAGTGAGTCTGTGCGACTGGTATCAACCCTCATCCACTGAATTATTGAATGATTCTAGGCCCGCTTTAAAAGGCAATGATGCTGCGCAATCTACTTGATACTGCTCAATTAGTTGGGTTTCATGAGCTGTATATTGAGCAATAGCTGCTCGAAATTCAGGAACCTGAATCCAATGCCAAGAGCAAGTCTTAATAGGCTCAAATCCTCGGCTAATTTTGTGCTCCCCTTGTGCTCCAGCATCAAAATACTCCAAACCATGATTGATCGCATATTCAATGCCCTGGTAGTAACAGGTTTCGAAATGCAAACATTGAATAGCTTTGACGCTTCCCCAATAACGGCCATACAATGTTGAACCGCCGATAAAAAATAACGCACAGGCGATAACGCCACTATTCTGCTCCGCCATTAAACATAACATCTGCTCCGGCATGGCCGCGGCTATTTGTTGGAAGAAATCCAAATTCAGGTATGGCGCTTGACCTCGTTTTAGGTAGGTATCGGTATAACATCGATAAAAATCCAACCAGTTTGAACTCGACATTTCTCTGGCAGTGATAAACCGATAGGCTATACCTTGCTCTTTTATTTGACGCCGCTCTCGCCTAATGGTTTTCCGCCGCTTCGCATTCATTGTGGAAAGGTAATGGTCAAAACTCTCGTATCCTTTATTCACCCAATGAAACTGAACGCCGTTTCGCCTAATTAAATGATTACTCCCCCACCATTCAATATCAGAGGCAGGTGTGAACAAACAATGCCAAGATGAATATCCAGTCGCTTGACACAATGTTTGTATTTCATCAACAACATAACGATGTACCCGTGCTTGCGATTCTGTTTTTAAAATTGCTAGGCGAGGCCCAGTAACCGGGGTAAATGGAACTGAGCTCAGTAGCTTTGGGTAATAAGGAACACCAAAACGCTGGTAAGCTTTAGCCCACTCTGAATCAAACACATACTCACCATATGAGTGATGTTTTATATAAAGAGGCAATACAGCTACTGGCCTATCCCCTTTACTGACTATCATGTGGTGAGGCTGCCAACCAGTTTCTGCCTGAACACACCTACTTTTTTCCAGCGCACTCAGGAAAGCGTGTTGCATAAATGGCGTTGCATGAACTGCAATATTATCCCAAACCTCTGCATCAATCTGACTCAACGCACTTAAATATTTCGCTGTGTAACTCATTCAGGGGCTCATATAAATACTGGAATATACACATATCCTGGAATATCAATTTTTTGATATGGGACGAAAATACCTATAAGTATTACATCTTTAGCATCGCCAAGTACAGTGAAGCACACTATCGCATGAATAAAAACCAAAAAGCTAATTTTTACCCTTTGAAATATAATTGAAAAAAATAGAGACTGCGCTTCAAACTTCTTGAAGGGCTGGTGCAAGCATTCTAGCTATGCCCAAATGTTGATTGAATTGATCTAACAGTTGTGAAAGCTGAATCAGCTGGTCAGCCACTCGCTCTATGTCTCGATACCTAAATTGCCTACTGATATTTGGAAAATGGCTTTTCCCTAAAAGCAGTGGCGCATAGCTTCGATCCTCCCTACTGCCACCAGGTTTATGCCTACGCACTCTGTTGGCAGCCACTTCTCGTAGGTTCGATTTCTGTAACTTAAGGTGATGTTTAAACGCAACGGATAATGACTCCATAAAAGCCTTTAAATTCGATTCATGCGTCTCATCGAGCAACATATTCTCAGCACGATTAAGGAACGAACGAACCATTTCATCGTCTAAATGGCCAACAATGTCAGGCTCTATCATGACTTTTAGGCTCTCAATGAGCTCATTAAAATCAAGTTTTTTAGCAATTTTTGCTGCATTTGTTAATCTCAGAGAGATCTCCTCACGAGAAGTATCTGCAGGTATAGACTTCATAGAAGCTTCAGTGCCGATCTCTGATTCATAGATTTGGTCACTAGAATACAAATGACGTGCTAGAGCTTCAGATATTCTTTGGCCAGGCTTGATAGCCAGCATAATTTCCTCTAGCTTCACATGATCATCAGCAAAAATCGCTTCACACTCACCAAATAAATCCCCCATAGATTGGAAGAAATCCATCAAAAATTCTGCATACTCTTGGTTAGTCACATCTGTTAACGTGTAAGAAGTTTTCCAAACGTTTCTCTCAACGTCTGAAGCAACTTGCTGTTCTAAATATTCCTGGAAATCTCTAGCGCCTTGATCAAAAAAGGGTTGGCCGCAGGCTGGTAAATGATGCTGATTTCGAATAATCATATCTATTTGTTTTAAATGACCTCTCCCACAATAAAACTTAATTGGCACATTAGCCTCTTTCGCTGCCGCTACAAGAAAACCTGCCATATAAAATGATCGATAGAAAGCCTTAAAAGGATCTGTACCCTCTTCAACAAAGCCTTCAGCACCAGCAGTATAAAGAGACTCAAACTCTAATTTTGTCGGAAGCCATTTCTTTTGTATTAAAGAAAGCGTTTGCTCCGCAGGTATATTTTCTGGATGGTACCTTTTAGGGATGCCCAATGCATTTTTTATTGGAATAAACTTTTCTGCGAGCCAGGTTTTTAAAGGTCTGTGAGTAAGTTTTCCTTCCTTGCAGACCTTGTGATCATTCACGCTGATGGGTAAGTAACCTTTCCCAAAAGGCGATCGTTCTACTTCGAGTCCTTGATCCATTAGGTACTTAAACTTATTGTGAACGTTTGATATTCTGAACCTAATAGGAGATGATATTTCACACATCTCAGAAAGGTAGTCACCACTAACACTAGTGAATAAGAGATTCTCTTCAATGAAAGCTTTACCATCTGAGATATCATTTCTGCTTTCTAAGGCTTCCCTGGTAGCTTTAGCAGGTCGAACCATTCCGTGTTGATATCCGATCAACACAATCTCTTGCTGCCCATCAATACCAGTAATGCTCACTTCTTCAACGGAATTAGGTTGATGCCCCCATTCTTTATGCAACTGTTTCACAAAGTTATGATGAAAAACCGCGCGGATTAACGTTCGCTTCTCTTCTGCACTTAAAGATACCGGCACATGTTCAATCAGCTGGTGATAACTATGATTTTGTTTAATTCCAGATAGAATACTAACAACCTGAGTTTCTTGTAAGCCTTTTGGAATCCAAAGGCTTGCTTTTTGCTCCAACGCTTGCCACCAGGTTTCACCCTCATAAACTGCATGCCCTTGAGCAGCAGGAAATTCGATACCAATATTCTCTTCACTAATGATTTCCGATTTAGTCTCTTCGACAACACCACCTGAGTCATTCATGTTCCCCGCACCCAACCTTGGCATGAAATCCTCGAAACCTACTTCTGGCAGGTCACCACTCTCTGCCAGACTAACCTCGTGTTCGGGACGCAAACCCCTTTGACTGGTATCTTGATAAGAGCGAACACTCTCAGCATGAACTGGTCCAATACCAGTATATCCCTCTTCTTCACCATCAATAAATGCATCAGATTCATTCGATGAATCTGCCACATATCCAGACTCACCTGATTCGTAACCGTTAGAAGAGTAGTTATATGCAGTTGTAGAGAAATACATCTTTAAAATTAACCGGATTTATAATGCAATTAAGTATTAATGCGTTTTTTAATATTATTTACAAGAATATTATACTCATATTTATTACATGAGTATGACAAGTAGCTCGGAGATATTTACCGGCCATCGCTTGTCTAAGATAGAGCAGCAAACGTATTGGCAATTGAACTCAGCTAAGCATTAATTTCAAGGACAGATTAACCTAATGTTCAGGACAGGGACATTCTTCATGCTGTTGGCATAACCGAAAGTTACGAAAATGACCATATGCAATACATACTGCCCCAAGCACAGTGAGTATTTTTTCTGATACTTCTCCAATGATTTCTTCGCCGACTAAAGCAGAAAGCAATAGAAACAACCCTATCACTCCAAATGCAAGGAATCTATACTGTTTATGCCGTTTACACCCCATGGTTAATGCATAAGTGCTGGTTGGTATGACAGCTAAGACCATCCAAAGATGAAAAGCTTCATTGTCTAACTGCAGTGCAACCAGGCTAGGCAAGAGAACAAGCAACAGGGGTAATGCCAGACAATGCAATACGCAAAGTAAGGATAAGCTGATTGCCATTTTATCAAAAAAATACTGTTCTAACTTCATAGAAATAAATTCCACCTCGTTGTTATTTTCGTTGTGCACATTCAATGCGCCTGTTTATGTTAACTATCGCCATTATTTTAAATCAATTGTAGGCTTGTCTTTACCCAAGGTAACCGAGCCTTGACTGTTTTCAGTCACCCACATGGTGTTAACTTTACTGATACCTGGAAAATATTCAAATAGAGACAGCTTAATTGATTTTAGAGAATGAATATTTTTACAAGCAAACCTGTACTTTGCCGATACTTCGCTGTGAGTATCTCGATTCCCATGGTCATGTTTAGCATCATGAGCATGGTGTTCTTGGTGAGCATCATGATGCTGATGTTGGTTTTCATCTAGAATCCCAGAGGTATTGATAGCGACTGAATCTATCGTGCATTGGGTGCCTACGAAGGTATAAAGCGCATCATGCTGTTGAAGTTTGCGTTTAGCGCTCTCAACTTTCTCGATATCTTCTTGAGTCGTTGCTTTATGTTCAAACCCAACTAAGTTCATTGCAGGGGAGTTAAAATCCATCTCAATCACGCTCTTCTCTAATGCAAGCATGAGACTAGCATGCCCATGTACATGGGGATCGAATTGTGTATGGCCTACGCTAGCACTTAGCAAAATGCAGACAAACATAAGACTGATTAAGTTAAGAAAATGCACTTTCATCAAGTAACCTATTTTTTTCAATACAACTACGAGGAATGACACAGAGTAAGAAGAGTTAATCACAAACCTGCCGAAAGTGATCAATAGCTTAGCTCACAAAATCCAACGTAATGAGTAGCCTAGATTGGTTTGGCAATACAACTGGAGATCTATGAACCAACCCCGCATTTTCATTGCCTTCCCAAGCTTCTCCTTTTAATAATGCGACATCTCCGGCACTTAGCCGATGAATGTCTCTTAAATCATTAAAGAGACCAGACTGTTCATCCAGTTTTCCTCTACTGCCAACACCTAGTTTAGATCGATCAACAGCATCATGATCTAACCATTCTGTAGCAATACCATGATACGTCGTAACCAAACGACAAGGCACACGATCTACATGAAACTTGGGGCACATAGCCCGATCTAAGACCGACATTCTCAGGCCTACTGTTTGTAATTCAAATAGGTAACAAAACATGTCAACTAAACTTGAAATATCCTCACTCAAGCTGCCAGTATTATCATATCCACCTATTGATGATTGCAAACTTTCAATGACGTTTTGTGGCGTAACTTCAGTCGCTATTTCAAGGTCTGGTTTTGCTGAAAGTAACTGCTTGGCTGCCTGTTTCAACACCATAGGTAGGGTACGCTGCCAAACCACCATATTTACTT
>JAYPYM010000085.1:0-3586 GCA_038135915.1 Gammaproteobacteria bacterium | reverse complement strand
ATCTCGGTAAATATCCGTAAAAACGCTAGGGTGCTTGCCTTTGATGGAATGGCGGGATTGAATGCCTGACGAGATAGTAGGTTCAAGCGTAGCAATTGCCTCATTCATGCGCTCTCCCTCCATTCTGGGAAGGGGTCACTGAGTGTTTCCCAGTGTTTCTTTCCTCTTAGCACCTCGTCCTCCGACAGCAAACACTTATTCAATGCCACTATCATCTTCTCTTGATCTAAACCTTGACCGATAAACACCAATTCTTGTCGCATATCGCCGAAAGGCTCAACCCACTGCTGCTCTATTGACGCTAGATAAGCTTCATCTTTTGGCCAATTTTCTTTCGGAATAGATTTCCAGAACATCCCGGCAAACCCATGTCGAGCCATACCACCAGCCTGACTCCATTGCCCAGCAAACTCGGGACGGGTCGCGAGCCAAAAATAACCTTTTGAACGAATTAATTTACCAAATTGTTGTATATCATGGAGAAATTCATAGAACTTTTTAGGGTGGAAAGGTCTGCGAGCCACGTAACTAAAGCTCCCAATGCCATACTCTTCAGTCTCAGGAACATGCTCGCCGCGCATTTCTTTAAGCCAACCTGGCGCCTGTTGCGCCTGCTCAAAGTCAAATAGCCCGGTATTCAGCACAGCATCAATCTGTACCCTACCCTTCTCAATGGGAATCAAGCGAGCTGTTGTATTGAGGGTTTTAAGCACTGCTGTTAAGCGCTCGACTTCACTTGGCGTGACAAGATCGATCTTGCTAATCAAAATCACATCAGCGAACTCCACTTGATCGACCAGCAAATCAGCTACGCTGCGCTCGTCTTCTTCTCCCAGTGATTCCCCTGCCTCTTGTAGGGACTGCGCTTCATCATAGTCCTTCAAGAAATTCACCGCATCCACCACAGTCACCATGGTATCTAAGCTTGCAACATCAGAAAGTGATGCGCCATTTTCATCCGCAAAGGTAAAGGTCTCCGCAACGGGAAGCGGTTCAGAAATTCCCGTGGACTCGACAACTAGGTAATCGAATTTACCTTCCTGAGCTAATTTGCCCACTTCTAATAAGAGATCCTCACGCAACGTACAGCAAATACAACCATTACTCATTTCAACTAGTTTTTCTTCGCTGCGATTTAAAGACACTTCATTTTGCACAATCGTAGAATCGATATTAATATCACTCATATCATTCACGATAACCGCAACCTTTTTGCCTTCACGGTTATTTAGAATGTGACTTAACACCGTTGTCTTTCCAGCCCCTAAAAAACCGGAGAGTACCGTTACGGGTAGCCGTTTTTGCTGTTGCATACGAGATTTCCTCTAATGATTCTCAAAGCCGATGACGAGTTAACAACAGCCAGTTATGTTACAACATATCATTATAAAAGAGAAATTTCACCCTAGCAAAAGTTAAAATACGCACAAAAAAAAGGTTTCAGAGCCGGGTTTAATATTTAAACGCTATATCACTTTGCTTTGCAAAGCCGGTCAAGGTAAGCGCTATTCTTGAGGATGATATTGATATATAAAGTTTAGAATATCTTGCTCGATCGGTGCTTTAGCATTTAGAAGCCATGACAGGGAAGCTATTAAACCGACGTGGTCTACACGCGGATATATTTTAGAAACGTAACTGACGCCATGTTGAGATAGCTTAGCTGAAAGCTTTTCAACATTTGATTTTTTTACATCAGTATCATCTTCGCCTTCAAGCAGCAACAATGGCGGCTCCTGTCCATCAATAAAATTTGAAATCTGCATGTTTTGATAGTTGTCAGGCCGGCCAAAGATTGCTTTTAGCTCATCAGATTTAGGAGTAAAGTGATACGGACCGGCTAACCCAATAACGCCTTTAATGCGCTTCGTACTCATATCCAAACTCTGAAGAAAGCGTTCATCCGTTGCCAGCAGTACTGCGGTATGCGCGCCCGCCGAGTGCCCCATTAAAAAAATTGACTCAGGATTACCTCCGTAGTTTTCTGCAATTTGAACAGCTTTTCCAATAGCAAGCGCACTGTCTTCAACAAATACTGGAAAACGAACTTCTGGGTATTTTCGGTAATCCGGAATGATAACCAGGTACCCCTTTCTCGCAAAACGAGAGCCAATAAAACGATAAATGTCCTTACTGCCCTCTGTCCAACCACCGCCGTAAAAAAAGACAATAATAGGATACCCCCCTTTTAAGCGCTCTGTTTTTTTGGAAGGTTGATAGATATCCATAGTGAGTTCGGTATCTGGGTGAAAAGGTATACCGATATGGTATTGAACATCATCAAAATAACTAGGCATGTTCGCAATCAAAGCTCTCAGGTTTGTGCACGCGGAGACTAAGACTATATTCATGCATATGATTAACTTGAAAATTATTTTCTTACCTTTCAATCCCTGCCTTCTTCCAATCATTGATTCTTTGACCTCTCGTTCTTCGAACTTCTGTAATCGTGCATTTAAATTGATATAACCGGAAAAACAGCGTTTTTTACCTATAAAAGTGCATCAGTTTACCGATTGTTACAAACCATTCAAGAAACAGCAACTGACATATTATGTCGAAATAGGTAGAGTAAAGATATGAGGATATGGATCTATTCAAGACCTTTATCCAAAATAAACGCTATTAGGTTCGCAGAAGAGAAGCTAAGAAGCAATGACATTACTTTCAAAAAAAGATGAAGATGAGTTCAAATAACCCTATGATGACAAAAAATTTTTTCATGCCCCAAGATTTCAGAATTTTGCTTATCACAAATAGGGTCATTTATATTTCTGTTCTCGCAGCTTGGATCATTACAGATTCATACATAAAACTATTACTAAATCACCAAGCCTTTGAGCCCTCTGTAGTAACAGGTTTCGCGATGAAGTATTTAACAGCTATCTTGGTAATATTATACGCCATCTTAATTTTAAAAGAGCGCATAGAAAATAAAAATACTGTCTTTAGATTGAACGTAATGATGTTTATGGCTAGCCCTATTTTATTTGGGTTTACCATGATTGCCGGAGTGCTTCCAATTGTGCAAATGAGCTAGTTAGGAAATTAATTAAAGCTCTACCTATCTTCAAAAGAAACAGTTAAATGATTCTATTCACAAAACCCCGAACATCATGCTATCCAACCTAGTTTCAGTCTGACCCTAAGCTTTATGACTGTTTTTTGATTCAGGTAAAAGCCTTATTTTGACCTCTGATGCTTCAACTTAAGCTAAAAACCGTAGTAAAATTTCATAACAAATGATACGCAGCTGCACAGGATGGTCTTTGTAGCAAAGTGTCCTTTTTTGGACAGCGCTATCTGTCCCATAGATGAACGGAGGGTAAGCTATGTATTTCATCCAATCAAAAGCATTGAATACATTTACGCTATCAAAAAAAATTACTCTATTATTTGCGTATCTCGTACTAATTTTTATTGTTGGCAATGTGAATGCAAAGGACATTAGTTTAGGAAACCCAACCAACCAGGGGCATGGGCAAAAAAAATATAGTATTGATGCAGGGAAAGCCAATGCAAATAAAGACATTGAGTATACCGAGGAAAACCCAGACGGTCAGGGTGGGACACGAAAAGAAACTAA
>JAYPYM010000084.1:15402-16093 GCA_038135915.1 Gammaproteobacteria bacterium | reverse complement strand
TTACCGGAGCTGCTGAAAAAGTCTTTAGAAAGTATTGAAGGTGTAAAACAGACTCAGGATGTAGACGTTGAATTAAATATTGATTTACCAGAAATCAGCATTCGTTGTCATCAAGAAGCGCTAACTGGTGCAATCAGTAATCTTATATGCAACGCACTTGAAGCAAGTTCTAATGGCGATCAAATTGAGGTTAGCAGTCAAGTTAGGAATGGCGACTGGATCATCTCAATCTTTGATAACGGGCACGGCATTTCGGAATCTAACATGAAGAAACTATTTACCCCATTTTATACAACAAAAAAGAATGGGAATGGCTTAGGCCTAACCACTGCTAGGGCAATTATTGAGTCGCATGGTGGGTCTTTACGTATGGATTCTAGAGAGAACAAAGGAACCTTAGTCGAGATTAATATGCCGGTGAATAGTATGTAATTAAAGTCCGTTTAGTGTTTTAAAATTGAATAGTATTGGTTTAATAGGAGTAACAGAATGAACACAATTAACGTATTGGTTGTAGAGGATGATACAGAACTTTCCGAAGCTTTGATGGATAGTTTAGAGCTAGAAGGCTTTAATCCACTATCTGCATCTAATGGAGAGCAAGCGATAGAGATACTACAGAAAAATGAAGTAAATATACTAGTTTCCGACGTTAATATGCCCTGTATGGATGGTATGACTTTATTAAAAC
>JAYPYM010000084.1:12962-15378 GCA_038135915.1 Gammaproteobacteria bacterium | reverse complement strand
TTGTATTCCTGTGATGTTGATGACTGCATTTTCAAGTATTGATCGTGCTGTAGAGGCTATGCAACGAGGTGCAGTCGATTATTTGGCGAAACCTTTTTCTCCAACTTCTTTAGCTGAAAAAATTAGACAATATAGTAAAACTACTTTTGACTCGGTGCAAACTGATACGCTACCAGTGGTTGCTGATAAGAAAAGCCACGATTTGTTAAAGTTAGCGGGAAAAGTGGCGCAGAGTAATGCTAATGTACTGATTTGCGGTGAGAGCGGTGCGGGCAAGGAGATTTTGGCGCAATATATCCATGCTGAATCAAGCCGTAAAGATAAGCCATTTGTTGCAATAAACTGTGCTGCCATCCCAGAAAATATGTTAGAAGCGATTCTGTTTGGTCATGAAAAGGGAGCCTTTACCGGTGCTTACAAGTCATTACCTGGTAAGTTTGAACTAGCGGATGAAGGTACTTTGCTGTTAGATGAAATATCTGAAATGCCAATTGGTCTTCAGGCCAAAATTTTGAGAGTGTTGCAAGAAAGAGAGGTAGAAAGAATAGGTGGAAAAACGCCAAAATCTATTGATGTCAGGGTTATTGCAACCACCAACAGGGACATGAACATAGAAATCAAAGAAAAACGTTTCAGAGAGGACTTGTATTATCGTATTAATGTTTTTCCACTTTATATTTTACCTTTAAGAGAAAGAAAAGAAGATATCATTCCTTTAGCCAATAGGTTGCTGCAAAAACATGCAACAGATCACGTAAATTTACCTCACTTTTCCCAAGAGGCAGTAGATGCATTATTAGATTATTCCTGGCCAGGTAACGTTAGAGAATTAGACAATGTAATACAGCGTGCACTGGTACTGCAAAAAGGAGAGTTTATTAATTCTGAAGATATCTTAATTGAGCCTTCGCAGCATCAAATAGATAGAAAGACTGCCGCAGAAGAGTTAACTGGAATCGGCGAGAGTATGACACTAGATAGCGCTTTCAAGTGTCTTCATACAGAGGGCAGCGGAGAGCTTGGCCGTGACATACAAGCGCATGAATTTAGCCTTATTCTCTCTACGCTAAAAAAATTTCATGGTAATAGAAAGAAAACAGCAGACCATTTAGGGATTAGCTCACGAACTTTGCGTTATAAGATAGCCAGAATGAGAAGAGAGGGCGTTAAAGTAGAACCCAAGTGAAATGAATAAACTATCTTTCAAATAATCTAAATAGAGGGGCAACTCATGGAAAGCAGTGGAATAGAAATGCAGTCTATGCTTGCAAAAATGAACATGCTTAGGCGTCAATTCGAGAACGCTGAGTCTATCAGTAATAATCAAATTAGTTTGCAGAACGAAAGCACAAAAATAGGTTTTTCTGCAACGCTTGCAAATGCGTTGAATGAAGTCAACTCCATGCAAAAAGAATCTGCTAGGTTAAAGACAGCTTTTGAGAAAGGAGACCCTGATATTAGCTTGGTTGATGTAACGCTTGCAAGCCAAAAAGCGAGTGTTGGATTTGAGGCCATGTTGTCGGTAAGGAATAAGTTCGTCGAAGCATATAAAGAAGTAATGAATATGCCTGTTTGATCTGACGAAACATATGTTTAGAATTATTCCAAGAAGGTGATAGATTTATGGCTTTAACTGAAATGACGCGAGCAAATGCAGTGTTGGAAGGGTTTGGTAACCTAACCATTGTTCGTCAGATCGGTATTATGATTGGCTTGGCAGCTAGTGTAGCGATTGGAGTGGGCGTTGTTTTTTGGGCTCAAGAGCCAAGCTTTAGGCCGCTATATACTGACATCAGCCATTTAGATGCTAGCCAGGTTGCTGACATACTTCAGCAGGAGGATATTCTTTACAAAGTTGACACAAATACAGGCATGCTGTTGGTTGCTTCAGAGCGAATACATGATGCCCGGTTAAAGTTGGCAGCGGCAGGCTATCCAACAGGTGGTACCATGGGTTATGAGCTTCTGGACAGAGAGCAAAAATTTGGTACTAGCCAATTTATGGAGAAAGCCCGTTATCACCGAAGTATTGAAGGGGAGCTATCTAAGACTATAGCAAACCTTACGCATGTACGTGCTGCAAGAGTTCACTTGGCGATACCGAAACCTGCGGTTTTTCTAAGTGATCGCCGTGCCCCGAGTGCGTCTGTTATGTTAGATATATATCCGGGTAGGTCGCTGGATCCGTCGCAAGTAGCCTCGATTGTCCACTTGGTCGCTAGTAGTATCCCAGAAATGCCTTTAAAAAATGTTACCGTGGTTGATCAGAAAGGAAATTTACTGTCTGATGCCAATAATAATGAAGAGCTAGTACGTGCTGCAAAACAGCTTGATTATACGCATAAGATTGAAGATAAGTTGCTAAACCGGATTGCGGAGATTATTGAACCTATCGTTGGTATTGGTAACTATAGGG
>JAYPYM010000084.1:3731-12952 GCA_038135915.1 Gammaproteobacteria bacterium | reverse complement strand
GCGCAGGTTAATGCAGATGTTGATTTTACGCTGATAGAGCAAGCTGCAGAAACCTATAATCCCGATTTGTCAGTGGTTAGAAGTGAGCAAAATTTAACTGAGAATATGAATATGGGTGGCTCAACTATGGGCGTGCCGGGTGCCTTAAGCAATCAGCCGCCTGGTCCTACAGACGTACCGGAAGTTGCTAATCGAGCTGATCAGGGTATTGAATCCACAGAATCGATGCCAGCGGGTAATCAAAGACAACAAGTTGCTCGAAATTATGAAATCGATAGAACCATTAGTCATACAAAACATCAGGTAGGTGTGGTAAAACGCCTGAGCGTCGCTGTGGTGTTAGATGATAGAAAGGTCACTGAAGGAGAAGGGAAGGAAGCGAAGTTAGTCAGGCAGCCTTTGGCGCCAGAGGAGCTAGCAAGAATTACCACTTTGGTTAAAGATGCGATTGGTTTCAGTACGAATCGGGGAGATACCATTAATGTGATTAATCAACCCTTTGTGGATGAAGAAACGATTGAAGGTGAAATTCCAGAAGCGGCTATATGGGAGCAACCATGGGTTTGGGATATAGGGAAACAAATGGCGGGTTTGCTGGGAATACTCATACTATTATTATTTGTGTTAAGGCCTATACTAGGTTCTTTAGCAAGTGTTGCTGAAACAGAAACCGTAACTGAACTGCCAGACGAAATGGAGTTGGCACCGGAGCCAGAACTTGAAGAGATTACCTTGAGTGGTGGGCCCGAATCATTATTGCCTGGACCAGATCAAAGTTATGATTCTCAGTTAAATGCAATAAAAGGAATGGTTGCTGACGATCCAAGACGTGTTGCGCAGGTTGTAAAGACTTGGCTTCAGTCAGAGGCGTTTTAGGATAAAACTGTGTCCCAAGAAAATAAATCAGAAGATCCACTTACGCAAGCAGCAATACTCCTCATGACACTTGGAGAGGAGGATGCTGCAGAAGTGTTAAAACACCTAGGCCCTAAGGAGGTACAGCGTCTTGGTTCCTCAATGGCAATGCTCAAAAGTGTTACACGAGATGAAGTTGAGAAGGTGCTGAATAACTTTTTTGATGTGGTCAGGGACCAAACTAGCTTAGGTGTTGGTTCAGACAGCTATATCAGAAATATGATGGTCCAAGCTTTAGGTGAAGAGAAAGCGAATGGGCTTGTAGATAGAATTCTTATGGGGGGTAATACGACAGGGCTAGATACTTTGAAGTGGATGGATGCGAGATCTGTAGCTGATCTAATTCGTTATGAACACCCTCAAATTCAAGCAATCGTGATTGCCTATCTAGACTCTGATCAGGCTGCTGAGGTGATTCTTCAACTCGATGAAAGGGTACGGTTAGATATTGTGATGAGAATAGCTTCTATCGAGAGTATTCAGCCGCAAGCACTTCAGGAGCTCAATGATATATTAGAAAGGCAATTTTCTTCTGCTTCTACTTCTTCTTCCACTCAACTTGGTGGCGTAAAATGTACCGCTGACATTATGAACTTTATGGATACATCTGCCGAAAGCCAGTTAATCGAATCGATTAAAGAGCTGGATGAAGATTTAGCACAGGAAATTCAGGACCTTATGTTTGTATTTGATAATTTAAGGGATGTTGATGATCGTGGCATCCAGGCGCTACTGCGAGAGGTTTCCACCGACTCCCTAATCTTGGCGCTTAAGGGTGCTGATGAAGTCGTTAAAGAAAAAATCTTTGGGAATATGTCGAAACGTGCTGCGGACCTGCTAAGAGATGATTTAGAGGCAAAAGGTCCCGTTAAGTTAAGTGAGGTCGAGGCTGCACAGAAAGAAGTCTTATCTATTGCCAGAAGAATGGCCGAGTCAGGCGAAATTGTTCTAGGCGGTAAGGGTGGTGAAGAAATGATTTAAACAGGTAACCTGTCGCCTTTTAGGGGTAGTTAAGATGATCCTAGATTAAATAGATTTTTAAAGTATTGATATAATGGAACGAAGCGCAGATGACAATTTGAATAGGGCTGGTTTTAGTGCGCCAAAGGGTAAGCAGCAACAAGCGGCGATGACAGCAGCAGATATAGAAAGCGTACACAAACTGGCCTACGAAGAAGGGTTGGAAGAAGGTAAAGAGCAGGGTTATCAAATAGGGTTGGAACAAGGGTTAGCTGAAGGAAGAGCCAAAGTTGAGGCTGAGAAAGCAAAGTTTTCTCAGATGATCCGGTCGCTCATTAAACCTATTGCAGACGAAAAAGAAAAGATCAAAGTTGCATTGTTTGAAATTATCTCCACTTTTGTTTCTGAAATTGTAAAACGAGAAATGATTTTAGATAAAACGCTTCTAATGGATATGATAAAAGATGCTGTTGATTGCCTGGATATCAATGAAAAAGTGGTCTCCTTATCTGTTTCTTCTTCAGACTATGAAGCGGTACTAGCTTTAGTTAAGCAGTTGCCAGAATACAATGAATCTTGGAAGATTAAAAGACATGCCAGTTTATCAGAAGGAGCAATGATGATCCAAGCAGGCCCATCAAGGATTGAAATGAACCTCGCAGATATATTGAAAGAAATGCTAGAACGCTTTTATCAAGATATTTCGGATTCTCTCATTGAACCAAAATAGCGCTAGTGCTTATTGATGAAGTAAAAAATTCTTAGGCTAATTGCGATATGAACAGTACTGCCAACAAAGAAAATAAAGCGATAGTCAACACTTTATCCCATTGGAAAGATAATATACCAAAGCGGCCTGAACCATTAGTCCAAGGTCAACTTGTCCGAATGGTGGGTATGTTGATGGAGGCAGAAGGGTGTAGATTGGCGGTTGGCAATCTCTGCCTAATTGAAACAAGAGATAAAGGCTATGTTCAAGCAGAAGTGATCGGTTTCAACGGTCAGAAAACTTACTTGATGCCGTTACAGGCCGTAACTGGGATTTTGCCCTATGCAAAAGTGTTGCCCACCCATGATAGTAGACTTATACCCATCGGAGATGGCCTATTAGGCAGGGTCATCGATGGCTTAGGAAGCCCGCTAGATTTAAAAGGGGATCTTGTTAATGTGGCATGGAAACCGGTTGGGGTGGAACCGATCAATCCGTTACACCGAGCGCCCATCAGTGAACCGCTAGATGTTGGAAACAGGGCGATTAACGGATTGTTGACCCTTGGTAGAGGGCAAAGGTTGGGTCTTTTTGCTGGGTCTGGTGTTGGCAAGAGTACACTCTTAGGTATGCTGACCAGGCATACTGCAGCAGATATCATTGTTGTTGGACTGATTGGTGAAAGGGGCAGAGAGGTTCAAGAGTTTATTACCCATATTTTGGGTGACGAAGGGATGAAGAAAGCGGTGGTGATTGCTTCACCTGCTGATGATCCTTCAATGATGAAAATTTATGGTGCAGATACAGCCACTGCAATAGCCGAATATTACCGCGATCAGGGTAAAAGTGTATTACTGTTATTAGACTCTTTGACTCGGTATGCGCAAGCACAAAGGGAAATATCATTATCTGTAGGTGAGTTGCCCGCTACCAAGGGTTATACGCCAACGGTTTTTGCTAAAATACCTAAATTGGTGGAAAGAGCAGGCAATGGACCTGTGGGTATGGGATCCATCACAGCCATCTATACTGTATTAGTGGAGGGGGATGATTTGCAGGATCCGATAGCTGATTCAGCTAGAGCGATCTTAGATGGTCATATCGTACTTTCCCGCCGTTTGGCAGAAGAGGGTATTTATCCTGCGTTAGATATAGAGGCTTCAATTAGTAGAGCTATGACACAAATTATCAGTGACGATCAATTAAGTAATGCCCAGCGGCTAAAGCAATTGTATTCTTTATATCATCAGAATAAAGATCTAATTCGAGTTGGTGCATATCAGCCTGGTGTTGATGTAGATCTAGACATAGCGATACGTATGATGCCTAAGATAAAGGATTTTATTATCCAGGATTTAACTACAAAGGTTGACTATAAGACTTCTATTAATTCATTGAAAAAGCTTATTGCTGAAACGACGCCTGCTGCTATGAATACGGCGGCTCTTACTAACGGCGATGGTTCAACTAAAGCGTTAAGTAGTCCGCAGGCGCCTCAAACTAGTATAGTAAATCAGTCAGCTACTACTCTGGCGAAGAATTTGAAGGATGAGACTGCTAATCATAAAGGGAAGCCTAGGAAAAGAAGATCTACACGAAATTCATCTGCAAAAAAAATGTAAATAAAGAAGGTATTCCATAGTGGTAATGAAAAAATGGGAAACAATTCAACAAGTAAAAAAGGTTAAGGAGGAATCTGCAGCTGGGATGTTGGCCAAAGCAAGGGGAGAACTAGCAGCTCAGAATGATAAATTGAATCAGCTAAATGATTATCTAGCTGAGTATCTAGCGCGTCACTCATCAAATATGCGAACCGTGACTGTGCAACAGTTAAAGGGGCTTAGTGGTTTTTGTGATCAACTAAAAGTGGCAATTAAGGCTCAACAGATTGAAATTCATAAGCATGAGGATTCGGTCAACAAGCATTACAATTTATGGCTAACTGCTTACCAAGAACACGAATCTATCAAAATGATAATAGAGCAAGAGGTTGCAAAGCTAAGTATGGAAGAGGCTCAAAAACTACGACGTAAGGAGGATGAATTGGTAAATACAGCTTATTCTTATAGACATGAGGAAAGCGAACGTTTTCATTGAGCCCAAATAGTGTGTTAGGAACAAATACATGTTTTTGAAGAATCAATTGGTGATCATTCTGCTAATGATGGGCGGGTTGTTCGCTCTGGGGTATCTGCTGACAGACCTCATGTTGTTTTTTGCTGGCTTTATCTTATGTCAGCTTGTTTTAGTAGCCAATTGCATGCCGACTCATTGGTTTAAGGGGTCTTCAGATGATGGCGAAGTTTCAACTGGGTTAGATCATAATAAATCTCTTGAAAATGATGCTGGTGAAATGATTAAAAATGGTGCTGTTGATCATGACACCATGCCTTTGGATGAAGCAAAGGCTTTAACCGATATGTCGGACGCCGAAGTTTCAAGTATCGAGAGTGAAGACGGCAAAATTATCTATTCGAATGATGAGCTTCTAGTAAAAGATCTACAGGAGATTCTAGAAAATATTTCACGGAGAATGTCGGGTAGTCTAGAGCAAGAAACTGCTGCCAAATTTGAGCTTAGTGACGATTTGCAGCAATTGTTCCGAGAGATGGCTAAGTCTCAGCAAAAGGCGGAGCCCGTTGATATTGAGTATTACACCACTGAAGTCGATGACATTATTCAAGCTTATGTCACGCTTATCCTACAGCTGAGGCAGCAAAGCTCAGAAGCTGCTGATCGAATTCAAAAAATGACCCGGCAAATCGATACGATTTTCTCTGTTGTGGATAATGTTAAATATATAGCTGATAAGACCAGCCTTGTTGCTTTGAATGCTGCAATTGAAGCAGCTAGAAGTGGGCAAGTTGGACGAAGCTACGCTTTTGTCGCAAAGGAAGTTCAGAAGCTTAGTAGCCACTCTGAAAAATTTGGTAAGGAAATCCAAAAAGAAATGGAACGAGCCAAAAAGTCTGTCAGTGCAACCAGCGAGATTATCGATACGATCGCTGTTTCAGATGTCGAGGTGGCAATTGCCACTAAGACATTTATTGACCAGTCTCTCGGCCGTCTTAGAGAGACGATATATTGGTTTCAGGAGCCTGATAACGTCGTACCCAGTGCTGACAATAAAGTCATACTTCATGAGCGTATGAAAGCCATTATTGGTGATATACAGCGTTTACTGGCAGTGGTTCATCTGAAACTTACTTTGTTAGATAAAGTCGATATATTTAGCGAAAATGGAAGAAATAGCTTAACTAAGTTAGGCGGAAAGGTGAGTAGAATTTTACACACCAGTGTGGTGATTAAAAAATAAAAACATAGAGCGACAAAATGAAGACAATAGTCTATGCTTAATTTTAGAAATGCAGTTTGAATCGATTAATCTGGATTCATAACAAGCTTGGATTTGGTAGATATAATTACTAGAGGTAACATTCATGGCGATATGGGCAACAGGGTCAGCTGACGGTAAGAAGCTAACCATCAAAATACAAGGTCGTTTTGATTTTAGCGCCCATCAGGAATTTCGTGATGCGTATGAAAAGTTAAAGGAAGATCCTGATGGTTATGTGGTTGATATGAGCGAAACAACCTATTTAGATAGCTCTGCATTGGGTATGCTTTTATTGTTGCGTGATCACGCTGGTGGTGACGGTTCAGAGATTGAAATTATCAATTGCAACCCTGATGTGAAGAAAATACTTACCATTTCAAATTTTGAGCAGCTATTTACGATTAAATAAAAGAAATCGAAGAAAAGCAGGCTCAGGTGGTCACCTCTCTGAGCTGATAGTTGCACGCCATGTAATTTAATAGGGAAAGGCTACCTAGTAGCTTGGAATTTTAATGCAATATGATGATACGCTTTCAATTCTTATTGCAGAGGATAATGATTCTGATCGCCTACTGCTTACAACCCTAGTCAAGCGGTTGGGCCATCAAGTAACATGTGCTGCAAATGGTCAAGAAGCATTTGAGTTATTTGAGAAAGAGAATCCAGATCTTGTTTTGTTAGATGCTTTGATGCCTATTATGGATGGCTTTGAAGTAGCAGTTAGAATCAAGCAAGCTTCCGGAGACCACTTTGTACCAATCATTTTTTTAACTTCCTTGCAAGATCCAGACTCTTTAGCCCGATGCTTGGAATCTGGTGGTTCTGATTTCATTAGTAAACCCTACAACCGTGTGATTCTTGAGGCGAAAATATCAGCTTTTGGCAGAATGAGGCAATTACAGCAAACTATTCTGGAACAGCGTGATCGATTGGCAGTTCACCATGATCGACTGGTTCATGAGCAAGAAGTGGCCAAATCTGTATTTGATAATATCGCACATCATGGCTGTATCGGGCTCAAAAATATTCGCTCCTTAGTGAGCCCTATGTCTGTGTTTAATGGTGATATAGCGCTGGTGGAAAAAAAGCCAGATGGTGGTGTTTATGTCATGCTGGGCGATTTTACCGGGCATGGATTACCAGCCGCAATTGGTGCTATGCCAGTTTCTGAAATTTTTTATGGTATGACAAAGAAAGGCTTTTCAGTTCAAGAGATTGCTCAAGAAGTTAATAAAAAATTAAAGAAAATATTACCGGTTGGCATTTTTTGCTGCGCAGCGATTATCGACTTCAATTTCGATAAAAAGATCATTCAAGTATGGTTAGGTGGTTTGCCTTCCATATACATTTACCGACCAAACTCTAAAGACATCATTGAAGTAAACTCTAAGCACCTACCGATGGGTGTATTAGACCCTTCTAGGTTTAATTCTGATGTACAAGTACTCGAAATGGAATACGGAGATCAGCTTTATTTATGGTCAGATGGTATTCATGAGGCCTGTAATCGAGACAACGAAATGTTTGGTAGTGAGCAGCTTCGAAAGGTTTTCGAAAGGACTGATAATCCCAAGAACTTATTTGATGAAATATTATCTGCTGTTGACATTTTTACTGATGGCCAAGAACAAGATGATGATTATACCATTCTAGAAGTCACCATGGTTACAGCTGAGGAGTTCGAGCAATATTTTGAAGCGAAAGAAGCTAAGAATGCTTCGATGGCTGTTGTTGGGCCTATGGATTGGGTGTTATCATTTGAGTTAAAACCGCTCACCCTTAGAGAGTTTAATCCGCTACCTTTGTTGACACATGTCATCATGGAGGTTCCCGGGCTGAAACCTCATGCCAGTCGCTTGTATACGATTATGGCAGAGCTTTATTCTAATGCGCTAGAACATGGTGTACTTGGGATTAGCTCTGGATTGAAATCTTCTTCAGATGGTTTTGGAGAGTACTATCGCCAACGAACAGAAAATTTGGCTCAGTTAGAAGAAGGCCACGTTCGCTTTATTCTAACACATGTACCTTCGGACGGCGGTGGCAAGCTGACTATGCGAGTAGAGGATACCGGAAATGGATTTGACTATGAGCACTACAAGGAGCTAGCACATAAAAAAGAGGGTTATTGCGGGAGGGGTATACCTTTGATCAACACAATGTGCTCAAGGTTCGAGTACTCAGGTTGCGGAAATATTGTTGAAGTGGATTTTGATTGGAAGTTTGAAAATTAGAAGAGGTTTAGTATGAGCAATGACCCGATTGATTTAGAAGTGCTCAAAACACTAGAAACTGTCATGGAAGGTGACTTTTTATTACTCATCAAGACCTATTTAAAGGACTCTGAATTTCGTATTGAGGAACTAGACAAATATAGGCTTTCAGCTGATTTGGACAATCTCAGAAGGGCCGCGCATAGCTTTAAAGGCAGTTCAAGTAACCTTGGTGCCTTAAGCTTAGCTTCACATTGCATGAATTTAGAGGAAGCTTGTAAAGAAGGGGACACAAGTACGATTGATACTATTTTGAAGGATATTAAACCCGAATATGAGCGTGTAAAAGACATATTACGAACCTATGTTTGAACGAACACACTTTTAGATACCTTAAAATTACCCACGTTAAAACCACTCCGCGATTTTCCATTTTGAATTGTATTTTGAACGATCTGGTATGTGCTTTGCATTTAACTATATATATTGCAAGTGCAGAATGCCGCTAGCTATTTTCTGTTTAAGCAATCTTTGAGCTACTAGTCTTGCACTACTTAAAAGGTATTTCAAATGGATATAAAACATCATGCAGAGGTTTCAGTACCAAGTTTAAAGCGCGCGGAATCAGCAAAAGAAATTAATCTCTCTATTCAGAGTGGTCAAGCGTCGTTTTCGACCAAGAGTTTCGGTAGTCTCCTCGATATGACTACTGCCAAATTACCTGTAAGTAACAGCTCATATGATGTACCGCAACCAGATCAAGGCAGTGGTTCTCGTAAGGGCGTGGAGCCAAAAACTGACTATTCCAGTCATCGTACCAATCAAGAAGATCAGAGTGAACCCAAAGAACATCACGCAAAAAGCGACACTCACGAAAGTGTTCAAGGGCAAAGTAGCGCTAGTGAATCTAAGCGTTTCTCTGAATCTCAACCCGAAGAAGATAACACAAACACTCAATCTGATTCGGTAAACTTCAAGGAGAAGGCGGAAGCTGAAGCGATAACAGAGTTAACAGATTCTGGTGCGGATGAAGAGAGTATGCTTCATACTGAAGTGAGTGATCATAATATTACCTTATCTGCGGAAA
>JAYPYM010000084.1:0-3721 GCA_038135915.1 Gammaproteobacteria bacterium | reverse complement strand
CTATAGAAGAGATTGAAAAGATAAATGTCACTGAAAATGCGCCTTTAAAAGCTGATTCTAAGGAGGATCCGCTGAGTGGGCATTCACCGCATTTTGGATACAGTCGTCTAAAAGAAGCTGTTGTTTCGCCAAGTTTGGACACTACATCACAATCGGATATTAAGATCGATCCTAAGAATCTGGAGCAGCATGCTTCGAAGCGTCATCTAGACAATAGTAATCAGCTAAATGTGTCTTTGAGCCAGATTAGAGGCGAGCAGGCAAACTCGCCAATTGAAAAAGAAGTGCTCGCATTATCTAACGAAGGTGAGGGTGATGTGATGACTAAGAAATCAATGCTCGATTCGCAGCTTGCATCTGTCACTAAAGTCAATGCTAACAATCAGGATGATCTTAAGAAGATAACCACTCATGCCAAAAGTGATCTACTTGGGTTAGCAGGTGTTCAACCTACCTCTGTTTCAACAACAGGTACTGCGAATAACATGCAGCGATTAAGTACCTATTCATTAACATACGATAAACCTTTTGAAAAAGGGTCAACTTGGTCTCGTGGCCTTTTTGATAGAGTCGTGTGGATGGTGCAGAATAAGATACAGCGTGCTCAGATTCAAATTGAGCCCCAGGACTTAGGCCCAATGAAAATTGAAGTCAAGATTCATAAAGAGCAGGCAACACTTACTTTTACTTCTCATTCTGGACAAGTAAGAGAAGTATTGGAAAATAATATCAATCGAATCAGGGATATGATGCAAGAAGAAGGTTATAGCGAGGTGCAAGCAGAGGTAAAAGAAGAAAAAGATCAACAACAATCATATTTAGCGAATGGCTCAAATGAAGGCCATAAAGACGAAATGCCTATGGATAAAGAGAGTGATACGACAGATAGTGATGCAATGATTGGCACAGAAGCTTCAATTTCTTTGGTTAATTACTATATTTAAATGTTCAATATAATTAAAAGAGGCAATTTTCCTTGAATGATTGTTATAGAGGCAGTGGATGGCTGAAGATCAAGACTTAGAGTTAAATGTAGAAGAAGATGAGCCTAAAGGGTCCGCTAAGCTTATCATCATTATTGTTATTGTTGTATTGCTACTAGCAGGAGGGGCAGCCGCTTTTTTTATGATGTCAGGCGGGGAAGCCGAAGAAGAGGAACAGGCAGAGGAAGGGGAAAAACAGAAACCAGCTGTATATGTGCCTCTAAGGCCAGTTTTTATTGTTAACTATCATGAAAAAGGCCGGCAAGTCTATTTGCAAATCGGCGTGAGCTTAATGACTCGGGACGAGAGTATCCCAGAAGCTGTCAATTTGCACCAACCCTTAATCAGAAGTACGCTGGTGACATTGTTTGGTTCTCAAGAGTTTGCAGAACTAAAGACACCAGAAGGTAAGGATGCGCTTCGAGAATTAGCACTAGAAGAGTTAAATGCTGTATTAAGCGAAAATGTGGGTATTGAGGGTATTGAGCAAGTCCTCTTTACAAGTTTTGTTATGCAATAGGCCAAAATAAACATGTCTGTACAAGATTTACTGTCACAAGATGAGATCGATGCCTTATTACACGGGGTAGATGATGGTGAGATAGAGACTGAATCTGATGAACCAGAAGGTGGTGTCTCAAGTTATGATTTGAGTTCGCAAGATCGTATTGTTCGTGGTCGGATGCCGACGCTTGAAATGATCAATGAACGGTTTGCCAGATACACTCGAATCAGTATGTTTAACTTTTTGCGGCGCACAGCAGATGTTGCCGTGGGTGGTATTCAAATTCTGAAGTTTGGTGAGTATGTACATAGCCTATACGTCCCAACCAGCCTTAATTTGGTTCGATTGAAACCCCTAAGGGGTACCGCGCTTTTTATATTAGATGCAAAGTTAGTGTTTAAGTTGGTAGACAACTTTTTTGGCGGTGATGGAAGACATGCCAAGATTGAGGGTAGGGAGTTTACACCAACAGAAAATAGAGTTGTACAAATGGTATTAGAAAAAGCCTTTAAGGACATGGAAGAGGCATGGCAGTCGGTACACCCTATTAAATTTGAGTATATTGGCTCTGAAGTGAATCCTTCATTAGCAAATATTGTGAGTCCTAGCGAAGTGGTAGTTGTCAACTCCTTTCATATAGAGCTTGATGGAGGAGGGGGAGACATGCACTTAACGATACCCTATTCCATGATAGAGCCCATCCGTGAAATCTTGGATGCGGGCGTACAGAGCGATGTTGATGATGCCGATGAACGGTGGGCAAAGGCAATGAGAGAAGACATTATGCTTGCTACTGTTCGTCTGACGGCTAAGATTTTAGAGAAAAAAATACCACTTCGGGATCTCACTAAGTTACAGGCGGGTGATATTATTCCAGTAGAGATGCCAGAGTTCGTCTCCATTCATGCGAATGGTGTACCTGTGTTTAACAGTCATTTAGGTGTTCATCGCGGTAATCTCGCGGTAAAAATACAGGAAACAATTTCAGTGGCAAGACCGCAGTTATTGGCACCAAATGAGCATGAAGGTAATGAAGATTAGTCAGTTAATAGGGAATAATAGATAAAAGGTTTGGTATGTCTGAAGAAGAACCAACAAGTGAAGAAGATGCGATGGCGGCTGAATGGGCCGCCGCATTAGAACAGCAAGAGGGCGCAGAAGACGAAGCCAATCCAGATGATGAGTTGGGCGCTGAGGAATTTATGCAGGAGGTTCAACGTGCTGAGTTGGAACCGCTTGAAGATCAGCCTGTCGTTAATCCGGATGGACCTAATTTAGAAGTTATTTTAGATATACCTGTCAGCCTGTCTATGGAAGTAGGTAGTACAGAGATCAGTATCAGGAATTTATTACAGCTCAATCAGGGTTCTGTCATAGAATTAGATAGACTCGCAGGAGAGGCTTTAGATGTCTTCGTTAATGGAACTTTAATTGCGCATGGTGAAGTAGTAGTGGTGAATGAAAAATTTGGTATCAGGCTAACCGATATTATTAGTCCGACCGAAAGGATTCAAAAACTGAGATAGGTGGTTATTTACCAAAATAATATCAAGCTGTTTTTTTGGAGTCTTGGGAATTCCAGCTATAATTTCCAAAATGACTGAAAAACAACCAAGGATTTTATATGCTCGTGCGGAATATTAAAAAGGCATTTTACTGTATCGGGTATCTGTGTTTGATTGGAGCGCCACTCCATGCCAGTGAAGCAATTTCTCCAGATAAGGCCACTAACGCTAAGCAGGTGGAAGCACCATTGGAAGAGGCGTTAAAACCTGTTGATGACCTAGCGGGTCAAGAAGAAGATGTGACTGAAGACACTAAGCAGGCAGCTAAAGTCATTGAGAAAGACATTAGTAAAGACGTTGGAAAAGATACTGCAACAGAGAATGCAGATAGCCTAAAAGCAGAGGAAAATACTGACGCTTCTTCCAAGGAAGATCAAGAAAAAAAGGTGCCTAATATTTTTGGTAGCGAGACTAAATCAGGCTCTCGTACAGAAATGCCCATGCCTGATCACCACCGTAGTACAGCAAAGAGTACGACTGAAACACTTGTTACCCTTACCTTGTTTATGAGCGCAATGCTAGGTGTACTTTGGTACATCAAGAGGAAAACCAGAGGAGGTTTATTAAACTCAAATGATATTCGTATCAGCAGTTATTTAAGTTTAGGTAACAAGGAAAAACTTGCTTTGATCCGTGTGAAGGATAAAGAGGTTTTGATTGGTGTTACC
>JAYPYM010000083.1:4401-16159 GCA_038135915.1 Gammaproteobacteria bacterium | reverse complement strand
CCAGGCGTGGCCGATGTCACCGTCTCCCTCTTTAAAGTGGGCACAGCGGTTGCGATCGCGACCACTACTACTGGCGCAGAGGGTGGTTATGAATTTACCGGCCTAGCGGCGGGTGACTACTATGTGCAGTTTGATCAAAACGACAGCGACCTAGGGGGTAAAACCCTCGTCCTACAGGATCAGGGTGGTGACGACGCCGTGGATTCAGATGCCGATACCAGTACCGGTGAAACAGCCGTCTTCAGTCTCAGCATCGGTGAACAAAAGACTGACATCGATGCCGGTGTCGCTGACCCAGGCAATGCTGCTGTGAGTGGTCGAGTGTTCTGTGACGAAAACGGCAACGACATAGATGATGGCAATGGCGTCAACAATGACGAGCCAGGCGTGGCTGATGTCACCGTTTCCCTCTTTAAAGTGGGCACATTGGGTGCGATCGCGACCACCACCACGGGTGCAGAGGGTGGTTACGAGTTTACCGGCTTAGCGGCGGGTGATTATTATGTGCAGTTTGATCAAAACGACAGCGACCTAGGGGGCAAAACCCTCGTCCTACAGGATCAGGGCGGCGATGATGCCGTGGATTCAGACGCAGACAGTACCGGTGAAACAGCCGTCTTTAGTCTCAGTATCGGTGAACAAAAGACCGATATCGATGCCGGTGTGGAAGATACTTCGCCGCCAGATGCTCAAGATGATCAAGCGATCACTTGTTACGATGATCCAGTAGAAATTGATGTATTGGCAAACGATGTAGATGTGAATGCCAGCGGTATTTCAATTTTAACGGTGGATGGCAAAACATTGATAGATGGTGGTCCGTCTGAAACGATACAGGGCGTAGCAGTTAGCCTAGTAGGTGGAAAGCTGGTTGTAGATGGCAGCGGCAATGCTGAAATCGCAGCGCTGAAAACCGGTGACCCTACCATTACTAAAAGCTTCAGCTATACCATCACTGATGGTTTTGGTGGTACCGATATTGCGCAGATTAGCGTTGAGTTCAAGGGTGCCACCGATTCACTAGAAAAAGTGGCAGCCACATTGCCAACAGATGGGGTCACGATAAAACTCGGTGGTGGTTTTGCGTTGGCAGACGCAGCGAACAAAGGTGGTTTGAAACCAGCCAATTACTCCGAGGAACAAATTGAAACGGTGAAAGATGGCTACACCATGGATATTGATTCCACAGACACCAGGTTTGATACTGTTGGTTTAGTTGCAGATCCTGATCAGGAGAGTCAAGATATTTACGACCGAGTTTACTGTATCGCGCTAGAAGAACCTATTCAAATAGGGCCTGATCCACTTGCTGATATTTCTAATTCGCCTGCTATAGAGGCTGAGCTCTTGATTGCCGATGATAACACAGGCATAACGGAGTTAGATAATATTATCGGTAAGAATGGACAGAGTGCTGCTGACAATATGGATCTGATCAACTGGATACTCAATCAGAAGTTCTATAATCAGGATAACGGTGATGGGACCGGTGAAAACTATACTGATGCTGAAATACAGGCAGCTATTTGGGCATTAACCGATGGTAAAGCTGTGGAAGCGGCTGAGCAAGCTGGTGCTAACCCTAAAGGCTACTTCTTGGAGTCTGGTTTTTATGTCGCGAAAACTGGCGGTACCGTAGAGAATGCAGCAGAAATCTACAATCTCGCTACTGAACTCGATGGCAATGGACTCTATATTCATGAGGGGTTTGAAGCCGCACCTGGTACAGAAAACAATCTAGTGGGTGTCATCGTTAACCCAACAGATAGTACAGGTGCTAGTAATCAGCCCTTTATTATCCCAATGGAATTATTTGAAGAGTGTATCTGTTAAGAAAGTATTTTCGATAGACAAAATGCTTGTATGGAAAAGCAAGCTGGTTTATCGTTATCGACTTGCCGATATTTATTTTCTTCTTTAGCGTCTTAAAGAGAAGTAGTTTTAAGGCGCTTAAGCCTCGCATATTATTTTTTGTGCGAGTAATTAGTGGCTCGTAAAGCTGTTTTTATGAGCAATAAGTCAACTTGTAATTTATGGAGAGTTCCCATGAAATATTTTTTAGGTTTTGGTGCTTTAGCTTCGTTATCCCAGCTGGCAGTAGCGGGCGGTGGTATTGGTGGTTTCCCTGTTTCTGAACCAAGCATGATTGCAGTCTACGGCGCTGGTATTGCAGCGGTTGTCGTAGCAAAATTAGCTGCCAAGAAAAAAGGGCAGTAGTTTTTATAATCATTCGAATAGTGAGTCCGATATTCGATATAAGTAGCAAAGGATATTTAGCCTCCGACAGAGGTTAAATATCTATATACTAGCCATCTCGAAACGCAGTAAACATCTTGCTGGTGATAGGTTTAGTTAAGTAGTTTAAAATAGATCGCTTATTTGTAGTTAGCATGGTTGAAACAGGTAAGCCTGTTAGCGCCTCTCCATCTTTTAGCTTTTTGAGCTCCTTTTCTGTTAAAGAGAGTATTACAGAATAGTAGAGTTCGCCTGTATTGTCGTCAGTTGTAGTATCTGGAGAAATTTTAGTCACCTGTCCTTTCAATTCTGGCGTTGTGTTAACGTCAAAAGAGTCGAATCTGATTCTTGCTTCTTGGCCTAAATAAACTTGTTCGATGTCTAATGGGCCGACTCTAGCGTTCACGATTGGGCCTGTTGTGTCAGGTACTATTTGCATAATGACCTCGCCAGGGCTAACAACCGCGTCAATATTATTAACTTGCAGTTCGTGAATCCGACCATCTGCTGGCGCTGTAACCTCTAGTCTTGACAAAGCATCGTTACTTGCATTTAAGGATTCTAGCGTTTCAGCTAGTTGGGTATTTGTGTTTTCAATCTCTAACCAAAGGTTTTCTTGGTATTCTTTTTTCATGAGTGAAAGTGCCTGCTTGGCATCGTTTAGTGCGTTAATGGAACGCGCTTTTGATAGGTTGAGTGCATCAATTTCTGTTAATACGGCAATTTTTTCTCGTTTTAAGTTGGTTAATCTTGACTTGGAAACTAGGTTTTCAGCGAACAGTTCGCTGATTTCGGTAATAGACTCATCTAAAAATGCAAGCTGTTGCTGACTCGTGCTGATTTGTTTTTTTAAGGCTAAGAGTTCCTTTTCGGTACCATTAATGCGTGAAATTAACTGTTGCTCTTGGTCTTGATATCTGTCTTTCTGGGCTCGGTAAATTGACGATTGACGTGTAACTGTTTTCGGATAGGAGGCCATGACAGCTTGGAATTTGCTGTGATAAAAATTAAGGTCAGTAAAGGTTTGAAGCGCTTTTAAGCGATCCAAGCTCAGGCTTAGTTCAGCTTTACGCTGAGATAGCACATTTTTACGCGCAATAATGTCTGCGTCGTCAAGTGTTAATAGAATGTCTCCCTTCTTGACCAATGCGCCGTTTTCTACCAGGATGCTTCCAACTGGGCCGCCCTGTGGATGCTGAACCATTTTATTTTTACCAGTCTGTATAATTTGTCCTGGGGCAATTACGGCACCAGATATGTCTATCAGTGCTGTAGCGCCGATGACCACAAATATAAAGATAAACAGTATGCAATAGCCTAGTCGCTCAAATTTCTGTTGGCGGTTATAAAATTCTAGGTCGTTTGTGGTCTGCATCATGTTTTAATTCATTAAATAAATGTGAAAAATATAATCAGTGTTTTAATTGTTTGACTTTAACTCTTTGATTGGTTGTTTGAAACTACCAAAAAGGTGCTGCAGCAGATTTGTATTGTACATAGTAAACCAATGAATTCAGCTGTGCATTAATTGCTCGCTGCTCTGCATCTGACCGCGTTTGTTCGGCAACAATGACTGAGGTGTAATCTACCTCGCCAGCTTGGAAGAGATCATAAGATACTCCAGCAGCTTTTTCAGCACTGGCCGCGGCTAGTTTTCTTCGTGCTAAAATGAGTTTTGCTTTAATAACACCTGTGATTGCGTTATCTATTTCTGCTAGTGCATTGGCCATAGTCTGTTCATAGTTGGTGTGCGCTGCTTGTAAATTAGAAGATTCAAGATCGATTGCCGCGAGTATTTGACCGCGTCCGAAAATAGGCGCGGTTAGATTTGTTGAGATTCGAGCAATAATGCCGTTTAAACTTGGCCAATCACCTAGCCTTATCCCTTCTTGTGATAAGCTGCTGCTGATGCCCAGAGATGGGTAACGTGCAGCTTTAGCAGCGTCCACTGTAAAAGCTTGGCTTAATAATGCAAACTCCGCTGCTCTTAGATCCGGCCGATGATGGATAAACTGACTGATATTTGGTAAGTGTAGTTCCTCTGGCAATTCGGGCAATTTGGTCTTCAATTGCCTTGTTAGGGTCTGTTCTGTTGAGGTTTTCTTGTCAGTAGGCTTTATCATTAAGGCTCTTGCTGATTCTAAGTTTTGACCAGTAAGAAGCGCCAGTATGTTGCATATACGAACCAGTTCAATATCTAATGCTAAAGAGTCTGCGTGCGATTGCTGCAGCAGATTATTTGTTCTGCTTTTGTCTAGCACTGTCGCGTACCCACGTTCGATGAGTCGATTGATTCTGTCTGCATGCTGGGTCCGCCGAATAATATTATTCATTGAGAGTTGTTTTTGTGCTTCGGTGGCTCTTAGTCTGAAATAGTTCTCAATAACTTCTTGGATTAACAAACGTTGGATGTCTTTCAGCGTCGCGTTCGCAGCGCCTACTTCCGCTTCAGCGGAATGTGCTAGGGCGTTAATTCTTCCAAAGAGATCTGTTTGCCAGGCTAGTCTTCCGGTGTAGTCTATTTCGTGAGCAAGTGTGCTCGACCTGAAGTCGTTGCTCTCAACATCTCTGTCCTCAATAGCGGTACTGATATTTAAATCAAAACTCGGTAAGCGTGCTGCTTGTACACTTCTAAGTTGACTTTTTATGGCGTCTAAATTTGCATGTTGAGTCTGTATCCTAAAACTGAATGCTAATGCTGTCTCAATCAGCTTATTTAACGCTTGATCATTAAAATCTTCCCACCAACTGGTAGCGGTAGAAACCTGCTGGGGAGGGTCCGATAAATATGTCCGCATATTCTGTACCGCAGGTGTAGAGTATTTGCGGGTTTTGCCTTGCTCAATCTCAGATTTAGTATGGTTATAAGTTGTCGAGCAGCCGGTTTGCAAGCAGATGATGACTGCTATGAAACGTTGAATGATTTTTACGGACAGATTTGCTCTGATTAAATGTTTGATTGCTTGCATTAACTTGCTTCTGGTAAATATTAGAATGTGAGGGAGTATAAATTTATCCAGAAATTTATACTAGGGTAAAGATCAAGAAATGTTGCTGTGAGCAAATGTGGTGAACTATTCGGGTGTATTGCATTGCGATGCTAGTCTAGCAACCATATAATGTGCTCTAGTTGATGATCGTTCGTTTTTATAGGTCGATAAAGATTTCAGTGAAGTTATTCAAGGGTGAAGAAGGTAGTGAAAATAGGTGTTTATGCTTTACCAATAATGGGGTCACTTGTTGGACTTGCGTCGCAAACCAAGGCGTATGCGCCTGGTAAAGTCCTCGGTACTAAGCGTATGTGTGATCCTCTAGGTGCTCATTCTAGGATAGCTGCCGTTCACGCCGATTTTGATGATACGCTCAAAGCTGGTGGTTTAAATTTCCTGAATACAGGTAAGCGTATCGGCGGTATAGATAAAGATTATAGTCATGTAAAAGGTGTAGTGGTTTATCCAGGTATTGCGCAAATGGTTGTTGAGCTACTTCGAAACGATCAAGGTGCTGAAACTGGCCAACCTATTTTTGAAGAGAGCGCTTCTTTGCAGGGGCCACTAAAAGTTTGGACAGCGCGATTAGGAGGTGTTTTAGAGCCGGTTTTGCGCCCTGGAAGACGTTTCGAGCAACATTTAACTCGAGTTGGAGAAAAGAACGGTATACGGGACTTGGGTTTTGATGTTTGTTACGGTAAGCCAGGAGGGTGGGTGAGGTCATCATTAAAGATGGTCAATAAGGCGAAAGCGCTCGATGAAACGAGGTCCGAACTAAAGCGTGACGAAAAAATGGTGATTTTTGGAGATAATGGAGAGACTGATATAAAAGCGGTGCTACGGTATGTAGAGCAGGCGAAAGGTGATTGCGCCGTTGCTGCTTTTTTTGTTCACATTGTAGATGAAGCCAATATAGAAGAGTTATCTGATATAGGTGGCATACCGGTATTTTATTATCAGACAATTATTGGGGCAGCCGTTGATGCTTATCAAGAGGGTTTGATTGATAAAGATGCGGTGATGCGAATTGTGTCTAGTACTTTAGATGAGCATGAAGCAACCCATCCAATACCTGACTCTAAAATTAATACACTAATTGAAAAAGATTTTTTGCGAGCAGCTGTCTTATTCCCTGATATAGCAGATCAAATAAAAAGAGATAATCTTTTTTCAAATCGTGCTTGAGCCCGAAATTAGAAAATGTCTATGCTAAATAGGTTGTTATGAAGTTTGCATACTCGATATTATCCACTGGCTTTATTGGTGGTTTGGCGTTTAGTCCCAGTGGTGGAAAGCCTAAAGGGGGGCTGTTCGGTAAACCTCGAGGTGACGTCCGTGGTCCGGTTCAGCAGAAACCGATGAACGGTGTGCGTGCTCACACCATCAATTGGCATAAACTTGAAGCGCGCTTGATTGATCAGATTGATCCAGAAAAAGCCTATACCATACTTTGTTTTGGTACTGGTCAAGATGAGCATACTCCCAATACGGTGATAGGTGAAATAAAGGATTTATTTGGCGATGAGTTAGACTTAAATGAATGGGATGACTTTGTGGCTATTCCCGGCCCTGGTGCTGGAACCCCTAATGTTGGAACCTATAAGCACTACGATAAAGATAAAGCCTTTGATCCTAATGCTGCTAGTGAGACGTTTGGTCGACTGGCAAAGTTTCCCATCAGCAATAAGCTGGTCGACCTGATAAGGGGGGCTAGTTGTGCTCAGGCTGCAGCGACTGCGGTTTCTGCTTATTTTGATAACTTGCCAATGGATGAAAACGATGATGAAGCAGAAGGGAAATTAGCTGGTGTTGTCAATTTAGTTGGTTACAGTCGAGGAGCAGCCGTTACGGTAATCAGGATCCATAATTTGTTAAAAATATTGTTTGATAAGTTCCCGGATGAAATGAATGACCAGCAGACTAGAAAAGGTGTTCTTGGTCAGTTTGAAACGATGCTGGGTGCGGCATTGATGAGGTTACACAAAGTAGGTCAAGACCTACCTTTAATTAAGAAAATAGCTTCCTACCTATCGCCAGATTCGGGTGCCAAACAAAGAATGCCCGTCAAGGTTAATATGTTTTTAATTGATCCTGTTGCCGGGATGAATGCTGGGCTGAAGCCAGAGAATAAGTTAATGGTAGATGAGCCTGATGACGCTGTGATATTGGAGTCGCTGGTTGTCTGTTATGCTATGCACGACCGAAAGAAAACTTACACCCCTCAATATCCAGATAGGCTCTTTCTGAATGCGGACACCAAACATTATGCTTTTTGGGTGCCAGGAAGGCATAAGACTTTGGGCGTAAGAGACTCAACCAGATCAGACCCTGGCGCCTGCCGAAGAGACAGGGGAGATTCTGCAGACTGGGTGCAGGACCCAGCAGTATTCATTGCTGGAATGATAGTAAGATTTTTAGCTGCTAATCATGTTGATTTAAGTCATGCGATTGAAAAAGCTCGAGTAGATGCCGGTAGCAAAGAAGATTCTTTTTTTTCAGACTTGAGTACAGAGGGCTTGGAGAAGCTATACAATAAGATGATGAAAAACAGGGGGGGTTACGAGGGGCTTAGCCAAGGGAAGTCTTCTCTAGGTGATACTTGCCGAGAGTCTGTAAAGGCGCTTGGAAAATTGCAAGATCGCGAATGTGACTCAATGGCGATTAAGGAAAATATTTATCAATTGATTCGTGACCCTAGTGTATCTTTTCCATTGGATGTTAACGCTTCATTAATCGAATAAATGAAGATCATTATTCTGTATCTTGCACTGATATTATGAAAGTTGGTATTAAGTCCTTTCCGGCAGCGTTTAAAGAAATGACGTTATGGTTTAGTTTACAAGCGTTGAATTTTATGCCTGTAAGCGGTTAAATATCGGAATCATTAACTGAACAATTGATTGTTTTTACTGAGGTAGTGGGTCATTGGAAAAGGTTCAAGGTAGCACCAATTCTTCCCGGCAAACTTTGCAGAAGCCAGCGTTGTCGTTTAGGAGTTTTTTACCGGTCATCAAGTTTTCCTTGGTGGTGAATATGCTTTATTTAACCGGTCCTATATTCATGATGCAGGTCTATGATCGGGTTTTGGCCAGTGCAAATGTTCCAACTCTAGTAGCATTGCTTGGGGTGGTTGGGATTTTGTATATTTTCTTCGGGTTGCTAGAGTTTGTTAAGTCGCAATCTTTGATTGCTAGGGGTGAGGCTTTTTCAGAGCATTTGTCTGATAAGGCGTATATGGTTTCTATGTTAGGTCTAACATCGGATCAGCGGGAGCAATCGAAAGTTGATGCGTTAGACTCAGTAGCCACATTGCGGTCGTTTTTAGTTTCTCCGGCATTTTCTGCAATCTTTGATTTGCCATGGTCTCCCATATTTTTAATATTTGTGTTTGGTTTGCATCCAGGTTTGGGTGTGATTGCTATTGTAGCCACCCTGTTGCTTGCAGCTGTTGCAGTGTTGAACGAGCGTTTCTCTCGCCAAGCAATAAAAAATGCAAATGCTGTAGAGCATGAGGCCAGGTTGAGTGTAGCTTTGGCACAACGAAACGTGACCACTTTGAGAGCTAATGGAATGTTGGAAGATATGAGTGATGCTTGGCGTAAGGTTAATCATCGTGCTCGCCAGGAAAAAGTTAAAGCTGCTTCGGTAAATTCCTCTTTTTCAACTCTAACGAAAACTTTAAGGTTGGCTATTCAGTCTTTAATGTTGGGTGCAGGCGCTTATTTTGTGATTAAGGGAGAAATGACTGCGGGTGGTATCATTGCTGGCTCTATTACGTTTGCGCGTGCTTTGGCGCCTTTAGAGCAGCTGTTGATGAATTTTTCTATGTTGGTCAGTGCTAGAGATAGTTGGAGGGATATTCAGTCTTGGCAAGCATTGGATGTAGAAGATGATACCAAGAATGTGTTGCCTGCTCCTAAAAATTCATTGGAAGTGGTTGGACTATTCGTTAAGCCACCAAACTCAGAAGTAGTGGTGTTAAAAGGTGTCTCTTTTAATGCGGAAGCGGGAGATATCATAGCAGTGAGTGGCCCAAGTGGTTCTGGTAAGTCTACCATGGCTAAAGCTTTAGCAGCTGCTTGTACGATAGCCGGTGGTAAAATTTGCTTAGATGGTGTTGAGCTTTCTCAATGGCCAAGAGGGACCCTAGGTCGTTATATGGGATACTTGCCGCAAGAAATAGAGCTGTTTGATGGTACAATAGCTGAAAATATAGCCCGATTTCGGCCGCAAAGTAATTTCGAAGAGGTGTTGAAAGCAAGCAAGCTGGCTGGTACGCACGAGCTTATTATTGGTTTACCGGAAGGCTACGATACTAGGCTTGGCGCAAATGGTGTGCTCCTGTCTGCTGGGCAGCGGCAGAGAATTGCGTTGGCGCGAGCGGTATATGGTGATCCTTTCTTGATCATATTGGATGAACCAAACTCTAATTTGGATCGAGATGGAGATGCTGCAATTATGCGGACCTTAAAGTTTTTGCGAGAACGAGGTGCGATTGTTGTTATGGTGGTTCATCGGCCAGACACTCTAAAGATGGCGACTAAGCTATGCGTGCTGTCGGAGGGTAAAATTCAAGCCTTTGGTTCTCCAGCAAGTATATTGAACCTAGCTAGGAAGCATCAAAACAATATTACAGCGGCTTAAGGTTTGAAGAGGACAAAAATTTGATTGACCTGGTAGGGGGGTTGCGTTAATATCCCCGCTCCATATGTTAGGGCTGACTGATTTTATAAATACGAAGGTTTCTGTATTTTATAAAATCTTATATTGATTAGCATAGCTATTGCGTTGAAAATTAGAGCGTAAATGGTTCAAAGCGAATGGTTTTTCTATATTGGGTTTCCACTCCTATAATAGAAAAAAGAGTTTCGGGGTATAGCGCAGTCTGGTAGCGCGCCTGCTTTGGGAGCAGGATGTCGGGAGTTCGAATCTCTCTACCCCGACCAAATTCCCCGGAAGCTGATACCGCCGAGGGTGAAGGGTCAGCAAGCGCCCGTAGCTCAACTGGATAGAGCATCGGCCTTCTAAGCCGAGGGTTGAAGGTTCGAGTCCTTCCGGGCGCGCCATTCTTTGGTGGAAAGTGTTAAGTGGTGGGCGTAGCTCAGTTGGTAGAGCTCCGGATTGTGATTCCGGCGGTCGTGGGTTCGAGCCCCATCGCCCACCCCAATACCTTCTAACACCTCAAACACTCTTACTTTTATGTCTTAAAGCCATCTCGTGGTTCTGAGTGACTTTATTACGGATGTAGGGTTAAAGAAATTACGTATTTGGAGTTAAAGAAGAGTTTCATGATATTAACAAGCCGCGTTAAAAGTGCTGTAGAGGGTTGGCAGGGGTTTGCTATTCTTTAGTTTAGGGAGAATTAGTTTCAATTATGGTGCAATAATTGATTTTCTGGGTCTGGCTTCTATTGCATATTGAATGCAAGGCGTGTAAATAGTTAACTTAACAAAGTATAAGTGTCACTGGAAAAGTATTTAAGTAGCAAAAACTTTGCTTATGGACGAAAATGAGCAACTTCAAGAGTAAGTAATAAAGAGGTTTGATAATGCAAGTATCTGTTGAAATAACGTCAAGTATTGAACGCAAGCTGTCAATCGGAGTCCCATCTGATGAGGTGGATAAGATTTTTCAAACGAAATTAAAGAGTGCGGCAAAAAAAGTTAAAATTAATGGCTTTAGGCCTGGAAAAATTCCTGTGTCAGAAATTAAAAAAAGGTATGGGAAGTCCATTAGGCGTGAAAGTATTACAGAAATTATTGATATTTATTATCGAAAAGCGATTGAAGAGCAGTCAATTCGCCCAGTAGGTATGCCTAAAATTGAACGAGTAGTTGACGAGCCGGGTACTGATTTTAAATTTGAAGCAGTGGTTGAAGTATGGCCAGAAATTAATTTGCCTGCACTTGAAGGACTTGAAATAAATGAGCCTAAGTGTGAAGTTGATGAGGCTGCCGTAGAGAAGATGATATTGAAGATAAGGGATGATCGAGCCGATTGGGTGGATGCTGAGCCAGATCATGTAGTGGTAGATGGCAATAAAGTTGTTATTGATTTTGATGGTAAGGTTGATGGTGAGGGCTTCGAAGGTGGCAGTGCAGAGGGCTTTGAGCTAGAAATAGGTTCGGGTAAAATGATTCCAGGCTTTGAAGAAGGTTTAAAGGGGGCTAAGGTAGGTGATACACCTGATGTTGAAGTTGTGTTCCCCGATGATTATAACGAGGAAAGCCTACGAGGAAAGCAGGCGGTATTTGCAACCAAAGTCACTGCTTGCAAGCTGAAGAGATTGCCAGAGCTAGATGAGGCGTTCGTAAAATCAAATCAAGTCGAATCAGGATCCGTTGATGACTTCAAAAATGTCCTCAAAGAAAATATGGAAAGAGAGTGCGACCTGGCACTTGTTAACAAGTTTAAGCAAAATGTAGCAGATGCTTTGATCGAGAAAGCCGACTTTAGGGCGCCTCAAGTGCTTGTTGACGAAGAAGCGAATAGAATGAAAGCGGCAGCTATTAGAAACTTGGGTGGTGACCCCG